>JADLCW010000154.1 GCA_020847015.1 Thermomicrobiales bacterium
AACGGGGTCGTCGAGATGGGCGTGGGTATCGATCCAGATGGTCTCGGAGGTCGGGGCGCTCACTTCACCGTCACGCTCTTGGCCAGATTGCGCGGCCGGTCCGGATCGTGACCGCGCAGCATGGCCACATGGTACCCCAGCAACTGGGCCGGCAGCGCGTTGACGATGGGAGCGGCGTCGCCCACGTCGGGAGTCGGCAGATGGATGTCGAACAGCGGGTCCGGTTCCGGTCCCACCCCGATCGTGAAGCCGCCCCGGCTTTTCAGCTCCATCGCGCCTGAGAGCACATCGGCCCGCGTTTCATCGTTCGGCGCGTAGATGAGGCACGGCGTGCCCGGTTCGATCAGGGCGATGACGCCATGCTTCAATTCGCCGCTGGCGAACCCTTCCGCATGGATGTAGCTGACCTCCTTGATCTTCAGCGCCGCCTCCAGCGCGGAGGGGTAGGCCAATCCGCGCCCGATGACGAACATGTGCCCGGCGTCGCGGATGCGCGCCGCCGCCTCCCGCACCGGCGCGACCCGCTCCTCGCGCAGCATCTCGCGCAGCCCCTCGGCCGCGGTGCGAACGAGCCCCGCGCCGCGGGCGTAGTCGCCGGCGGCAGCGTGCGCGGCCAGCAGCAGCGCCGCGACCTTGGCGGTGTAGGACTTGGTGGCCAGCACGCACTGCTCTGGCCCGGCGCCGAGATGCAGCCGCAGATCGACCATGCGATCCAGTGTGGAGCGCTTCACGTTGACGATAGCGGCCAGGCGCGCGCCGCCCGCGCGAGCGATCAGCGCGGCCTCGATGAGATCGGCCGTCTCGCCGCTTTGCGAAAGCGCGATCACGAGATCGCCGCTGGCGACAAACGGCGCATGCGCCGCGAACTCGGCTCCGACCACGGTGTCCAGTCGCACGCCGGCGATCCGCGCGAACAGATAGCGCCCGGTGAGGGCGGCGTTGGCCGCCGTGCCGCACCCCACCAGCGCGGTCGCGCGCGCTTCGGCGATCGCCTCCGCCAACGCCTCGATCTCGGCGCGGCCGCGCTCCACGAGCCGCTCGATGACGGCCGGTTGCTCGGCGATCTCCTTGATCATGAAATGGGGATAGGCTCCCAGCGCGGCCTCGGCGACCGAGCAATCCAGCTCCGCCCAGCGCAGCGGCAGGGGATGCAGGGTGGCGGCGTCGAAGAGCGCGAGACCCTGGCGGGTCATCCGCAGCAATTGACCGTCCTCGAGATAGACGGCGCGGTCGGCATGGGGGCGCAACGCCAACGCGTCGGAGGCGATGAAGGCTCCGCTCGGTCCGACGCCAGCCACCAGCGGCGAAACCCGCTTGACGGCCGCCATCTCCCGGGTGCGGGCATCCATGACGACTACCGCATTCAACCCGCCGAGACGAGCGAACACCGCCGCCAGCGCCGCGCCCAGATCGCCGCCATCGAGGAGCGCTTCTTCCATCAGGTGGGCGACCACCTCGCTGTCGGTTTCGGAACGAAACCGGTGACCGCGACGGATCAGACCGGAGCGCAGATCGCGATGGTTGTCGATGATGCCGTTGTGGATGACGGCGAGATGACCGGCGCAATCCAGGTGCGGGTGCGCGTTCGCGTCGGTGACGCCGCCGTGGGTGGCCCACCGGGTATGGCCGAATCCGATCTCGGCCGGAGCGAATTCGCCACCATCGCCATGCACCCGGCCGACGCGCTTGACGACGTCGATGCCGCGGCCGCGCCCCAGCGCGACTCCCCAGGAGTCGTAGCCTCGATATTCCAACGTGCGTAATCCGCGCAGCAGATCGGACCCGAGATCGACCTGTTCCCCAACATACCCGAACACGCCGCACATGACGATTTCCTTCCCCGCGGCGAAGCGGACCCAGCCAGCCGAAACCGCATGGCGATCTCGACTGACGCTCCAGCCTGCCGAGGCGCACCCGCGCAAATCCGGAATGTCGAATTGAACGCGGTTGCTTGGGGGAGGAAGCGGCGCCCCGAATCAGGACGACCGAAGAATGCACGCTGGGCGGCGTTTGTCAGCAAGTCGCCTCGCTGGTTTGTGCCGCGTCATAACGACCGTGTGAGCCGGGAAGCCACCCGCCGAATGGTTCGATCGGCTTCCACCTCGTCGACTCGTCGCCTCCGGACGAGCCCCGGCGCTACGTGATGTCGTCGCGTCCCCCGGCCCATCGGCCGCTGACGACGAGTATAGTCCCCGGTTGGCGGCCGGCACAATCGCACCCTGTCGCGCTGTCTATACTGCCGCGCGAAGGGCGGGCGCGCCGCCCGGGCGAGCGCGAAAGAGCGGGGGCATGATCGGCCGATACACGCGACCCGAGATGGGCGCCATCTGGAGCGAGGCGGGCAAGATCGAACGCTGGTTGGCGGTGGAGATCGCCGTCGCCGCCGCATGGACGCGCCGGGGCCGCGTGCCGGAAGCGGCGATGGAGCGCATCCGGACCGCCACCTGCGATCTGGAGCGGATGCGCGACATCGAGCGCGAGGTCGACCACGACATGATCGCCTTCGTGCGGGCGACCGGCGAAAGCGTGGGCGATGCGGCGCGCTTCATCCATCTTGGGCTGACCAGCTCCGATGTGTTGGACACCGCGCTGGCGCTGCAACTGCGCGATGCGGGCGACCTGCTCGATGGCGACCTCGTCCGGCTGACCGCGGTGGTGGCCCGCCAGGCGGTCGCCTACAAGCGGACGCCCACCATCGGCCGCACCCACGGCGTTCACGCCGAGCCGACCACGTTCGGTTTGAAACTGGCGGTGTGGTTCGACGAACTGCGTCGCCACCGCCGCCGGCTGGCATTGGCGCGTGAAGACATTGCGGTCGGCAAACTCTCCGGCGCGGTCGGCACCCACGCCCATGTGCCGCCGGATCTGGAAGATGAGGTATGCGCCGAACTGGGGCTGGCCGTCGCTCCCGCCTCCACCCAGATCGTCCAGCGCGACCGCCACGCGTTCTTCGTGGCGGTGCTGGCCGGCATCGGCGCGACGCTGGAGAAGTTCGCGGTCGAGATTCGCCACTTGCAGCGCACCGAGGTGCGCGAAGCGGAAGAACCATTCGATCCCGGCAACATGGGTTCCTCGGCGATGCCGCACAAGCGCAACCCGCACGCCTCGGAGCGCATCACCGGGCTGGCTCGCTTGCTGCGCGGCTACACCATGCCCGCGTTCGAGGATGTCGCCCTGTGGCACGAGCGCGACATCAGTCACTCGTCGGCGGAGCGGGTGTTCCTGCCCGACGCCTGCCTCGCGCTTGATTTCATGCTGGCCGAGACGACCGACATCATGGATCGGCTGGTGGTCTACCCGGAGCGGATGCTGGCCAACGTGAATCTGACGGGCGGACTCATCTACTCGCAACCGGTGATGCTGGCGCTGATCGACGCCGGCATGGATCGGCAGGCGGCGTACCGGCTGGTGCAGCGCCACGCCCACGAAAGTTGGGAAGCAGGAACGAGTTTCCAGGCGGCGCTGGCGGCCGACCCCGCCGTGGTTGCGGCGCTGCCGCCGCGAAAACTGGCCGAATTGTTCGACCCGACGCCGCAACTGGCCCACATCGACGCGATCTTCGCCCGGCTCGGGCTGGGCGACGAGACGATGGCGGCGCCGCTGCAATCCGTGGCCGCGCCGGCCGATTGACGCCGCTCCGACGCCCGTTCATGATTTCGGAACCGACCGCAGAGGAGGACCTCGTCTGATGAGTGAATCGACCGAGACCGCACTGCGCCAGACCCCGCTCGTCGAGCGCCACCGGCGGCTCGGAGCGCGGCTGGTTCCGTTCGCCGGCTGGCTGATGCCGGTGCAGTATGCCTCCATTCTGGAGGAGCACCGCGCCGTCCGCGCGGCGGCCG
The DNA here is from genome assembly GCA_020847015.1 of Thermomicrobiales bacterium. Classification (GTDB taxonomy): domain Bacteria; phylum Chloroflexota; class Chloroflexia; order Thermomicrobiales; family UBA6265; genus CADCWF01. The sequence goes on from JADLCW010000154.1 coordinate 3,843, forward strand.
GATTGTTCGATCTGACCCACATGGGCGAAGTGGAGGTGACCGGGTCGGGCGCGTTGTCGTTCCTGCAGGAGGTCGCCTCCAACGACATCTCCCGACTGGAGCCGGGCGCCGCGATCTACGCGCTGCTGACGAACCCGCAGGGCGGCGTCATCGACGACATCATCGTCTACCGCTACCCCGATCGCGACGCCTACCTGATCGTGGTCAACGCCGCCAATCGCGACAAGGATGTGGACTGGCTGCAGACGCGTCGCGCGCTCCAGCCCGAGCGCGACGTGACGGTGGAGGACATCTCGGATCGCACCGGCATGGTCGCCATTCAGGGACCGCAGGCCGTCGCCATCGCGGCGCGGCTGACCGACGCCGATTTGAGCGCGATCGCCCCGTTTCACTGGGCGCGGGCCATCGTCGCCGGCGTGCCGGCGCTAGTGGCGCGCACCGGCTACACCGGCGAAGACGGCTTCGAGTTCTTCACCCCCATCGAGCGCATCGCCGACGTGTGGGATGCGCTGCTGGGCGAGGGGCAGAGCGAAGGACTGGTCCCGGTCGGGCTGGGGGCGCGCGACACATTGCGCCTGGAAGCGCGAATGCCGCTGTACGGCAACGAATTGTCGGACACGATTGGACCGCTGGAGGCGGGGCTGGGTTGGGCGGTGGCGCTGGACAAGGGCGACTTCATCGGGCGCGCGGCGATCGCCGCCATGAAGGAGCAGGGCGCGCCGCGGCGGCTGGTCGGCTTCAAGCTGGTGGGCCGCTCCGGGTCCCCCCGGCACGGCTACCCGGTGATGGCGGAGGGTCGCCCGGTCGGGGAGGTGACGAGCGGCGCATTCTCCCCTACGCTTGGGGAGAACATCGGGCTCGCGCTGATCGAGCGGGGCGCGGCGGGCGTCGGTAAACCGCTGGATATCATCGTGCGGGGCAAGGCGGCGCCGGCAGTGCAGGTGAAGTTGCCATTCTATCGGCGGGAGCACCCTGCCGGCGCGGGCAATCAGTCGGCTTAGGCGGGAAGAGGGCAAGCAATGGCGTCTCCGGCGGATCTGAAGTACACGCGCACCCACGAGTGGGTGCGGCGCGATGGCGACACGGTCACGATTGGCATCACCGATCACGCCCAGGGTGAACTCGGCGACATCACCTACGTGGAGCTGCCCGAGGTCGGCACCGAGGTGGCGGCCACGCAGCCGATGGGCATCATCGAATCAGTCAAGGCGGCCACCGATCTCTACGCGCCGGTCAACGGCGAAGTGGTCGCGGTCAACGACAAGGCGGTCGAAACGCCGGAGTTGCTCAACTCCGAGCCGTTTGGCGATGCCTGGCTGGTGAAGGTGCGGTTGCAAAACCCCGACCAGGTGGCGGAGCTGATGCCGGCGACCGAGTACGACGCCTTCGCCGAGCACGGAGCGTAGCGATCCAGTCCGGCGGCGCGACCGACGAATCCGGGCGCCGCGGCCGACGAGCACGGAGCGACGATGACCTTCAACCCGCATACCGCCGAGGATCGCGCCGAGATGTTGGCCGCGATCGGCGTCGATGCCGCGACCGACCTGTTTGCGGATGTGCCGGAGGCGGTCCGGTTCCCGCAGTTGCATCTGCCGCGCGCCCTGACCGAGATGGAAGCCGCCGCTCGCCTGCAGGCGCTGGCGGCGCGCGATCTGGCGCCGGAACCGGGGCAGACGTTCCTCGGGGCCGGTTCCTATCAACACTATATTCCGGCCGCGGTCGGGCAGATCGTCTCCCGCGGCGAGTTCTACACCGCCTACACTCCGTACCAGCCGGAAGTCGCCCAAGGCACCCTGCAGACCATCTATGAGTTCCAGAGCATGATCGCCGCGCTGTTCGGCATGGAGGTCGCCAATGCCTCCATGTACGACGGAGCCACGGCGCTGGCCGAGGGCGCGCTGATCTCGGTGTCGCTGCCGCGCAAGCGCACCCGCATCGTCGTGGCTGGCTCCGTTCATCCGCACTACCGCGAGGTGATGCGGACCTATCTGGAGGGGCTGCCGATCGACCTGGTCGAGCTGCCGCTGCCGACGAACGGCTTCACCACCGCGGTCGACGACGTGCGCGACGCTCTGGGCGACGATCTGGCCTGTCTCGTCGTGCAATATCCCAACTTTTTCGGCGGCATCGAGGATGTGGCGGCGCTGGCCGACGCGGCGCATGCCGCCGGCGGCGCGCTGGTCGTCTCCACCTACCCCGTACCGCTGGGGTTGCTGAAACCGCCGGGCGAATTGGGAGCCGATGTCGTGGCGGCCGAAGGCCAGGCGCTGGGCATTCCCCAGAGCTACGGCGGACCCTATGTCGGGTTGTTGGCCACGCGCCAGAAGTTCGTTCGCCAGTTGCCGGGTCGGCTGGCCGGACTCACGCAGGACACCGAGGGCAAGCGCGGCTTCGTGCTGACGTTGCAGACGCGCGAGCAGCATATTCGCCGCGAGAAGGCGACCAGCAATATCTGCACCAACCAGGGGCTGATGGCGACGGCGGCGACGGTCTACATGGCGACGGTCGGACCGCAGGGATTCCGCGAGGTGGCGCTGCGCTGTCATCAGAACGCGCACTATCTGGCCGACCGCATCGCGCAGCGTGACGGCTACTCCCTGCCGCTGGCGAGTCCGTTCTTCCACGAGTTCGTGGTGAACGCGCCCGTGCCGGCAGCGGAGGTGAACGAGCGGCTGCTGGAGGCCGGGATGATCGGCGGGCTCGATCTGGGACGCTTCGATCCGACGCTCGATCGTTCGCTGCTGGTCTGCACGACGGAGCTGCAGCAGCGCGCCGATCTCGACCGCTTCGTGGAGGCGTTGCCGCAGGGGTGATGCGGCGGCCGGGAGCCGATCGAGACAACCGGCTATACTGCACTGTCACTGAGGTCGTCGCCCCGTCTCGCGCGGTCAATCAGCGAGCCGAGGCGACGGCGCGTTCATTGTGTCATCGCCGGGGCCGGCCGTTTCGTCGCCGCAGCCCGTTCGCATGCGGAGCCACCGTGGCCAAGCCCATCGTCGCCCTCGTCGGTCGCCCCAACGTCGGCAAATCCACCCTGTTCAATCGACTGGTCGGCGAACGCCGCGCCATCGTGGAAGATATCCCCGGCACCACCCGGGACCGCCTCTACGGCACCGCCGACTGGGGCGGGCTGGAATTCACGGTCGTCGACACCGGCGGCTTGCAGCACGAGCGCGAGATCGCAACCGAATCGCTCGATGAAATCGCGCGCGACACCCGCAACCAGGCGCAGGCGGCCATCGAAGAAGCCGACGTCGTCATCCTGCTGGTGGACGCCAAACACGGTTTGACGGCGGGCGACCACGAAGTCGCCGACATGCTGCGCCGCGCCGACAAGGCGACGATCCTGGCCGCGAACAAGGCCGAAAGTCCCAACCGGCGCGAGAGCGTGTTCGAATTCTACGAGCTGGGGCTGGGCGAACCGATCGCCATTTCCGCCTACCACGGCACCGGCACCGGCGATCTGCTGGATCGCGTGGTCGAGGCGCTGCCCGAGGCGGAAGAGGAACTGGAGCACGAAGGCCCGGCCATCGCGCTGGTCGGGCGCCCCAATGTCGGCAAGAGTCGCCTGCTCAACGCGCTGATGGGGCAGGAGCGCTCCATCGTCAGCGATGTGCCGGGGACCACGCGCGACAGTCTCGACACCCAGCTCATCTGGGCGGGGCAACCGCTGACGCTGATCGACACCGCCGGCATTCGCCGCCGGGGTCGCATCGAACGCGGCATCGAGCAGTTCAGCGTGATCCGCTCCATGCGGGCCATCGACCGCAGCGATGTGGTGTTGCTGCTGATCGACGCCACCGAAGGGTTCACCGCCCAGGATCTGCACATCGCGGGCTACGTCGAAGAACAGAAGAAGGGGCTCGTCGTCGTCGTCAACAAGTGGGATCTGATCGAAAAAGATGCGAAAACGATGGACGAGTATCGAGCGAAGGCGCGCGAGGCGCTCGATTTCGTGCCCTATGCGCCGCTGGTGTTCGTTTCCGCCAAGTTCGGGCAGCGGGTTCACCAGGTGCTCGACACGGCGCTGTTGGTCGTGGGTGAGCGCGACAAGCGGGTGCCGACCGCGGCGCTGAACAAGGTGCTGCGCGAGGCGGTGGCGGCGCACCCGCCGCCGAGCAGACCCGGCAAGTGGCTGAAGTTCTATTACGCCACGCAGGCGGATGTCGCTCCGCCGACCTTTTTGTTTTTCTGCAACGATCCGGCGCAGATTCACTTCTCGTATCGGCGCTACCTGGAAAACAAGCTGCGCGACGCCTTCAGTTTTACCGGCGCCCCCATGCGCCTGAGCTTCCGCGGCCGCGAGGAAGGCCGCTGAGATGAGTTCGCCGACGCTCGGCGCGCTCCTGATCGCCATCGCCTACCTTGCGGGGTCGGTCCCCTGGGGGTACCTGTTCGGTCGCTGGGTCGGCCAGATCGACCTCCGCCAACACGGCAGCGGCGGCACCGGGGCCACCAACGCGCTGCGCACGCTTGGTTGGCGGGTGTCGGCGGCGGTGTTGACGCTCGATTTCCTGAAAGGATTCCTGCCCGTCTTCGTCGCCAACCGGCTCGGGCTCGACGGCTGGTGGGTGGCGGCCACCGGCGTCGCGGCGGTGATTGGCCACTGCTGGTCGCCCTTCATCGGGTTCCGGGGCGGCAAGGGGATGGCGACCGGAGCCGGCGCGGCGGCGGGGATGTTTCCGGCGGCGCTGCTGGCGGTGCCGGTGATGATCGCCATCGTGGCCATCACCCGCTACGTCTCGCTCGGGTCCATTCTGGGCAGCGTGCTGGTGAGCGGAGCCGTGGTTGGGTTGGCGCTGGCGGGGCGCATCCACTGGAGCATCCCGCTGGCCATCGTGGCGATGAGCGCCATCATCGTGTTCCAGCACCAGGGCAATATCCGCCGCCTCGTCTCCGGCACCGAACGGAGGATCGGCGAACACTCGGCGGGTTAGCGGCCGGTCGTCTGTGCCGCGGGCACCAGCGCGGCCCAGCATTTCTCGCATCATCCGACGGGCGTGCATGAATGATTCTCCCCACCATTCGCGACCCGCGCTTCATCACCATTCGTCGCGGCGGGACGCTCACCGATGCGGATCACCACCTGCTCGCCTTGTGGGCGGCGGCGTGCGCGGAGCACGTGCTCGACCTGTTCGAGTCGGTGAACCCGGCGGATGCGCGACCGCGGCAGGCCATCGCGCAGGCCCGCGCCTGGGCGCGCGGCGAGATCGCGATGGCTCAGGCCCGCGCGGCGGCCGGTCACGCCATGGGCGCGGCCAGAGACTTGAGCGGGGCGGCGCGGTATGCCGCGTACGCCGCGGGTCAAGCGGCGGCGGTCGCGCATGTTGCCGCTCACGAGCTCGGCGCAGCCGCCTATGCGATCAAAGCCGCGCGGGCGGCCGCGCCGGTTGGTGAGGGCGATCTGGCCGGGCGGCTCGAATGCCAGTGGCAGCGCGACCAGCTCCCGGAGGCGATTGGCGCACTCGTGCTCGACGATCAGCGGTTGCGGAATGCGATCTGCTGGTCGGTGTTCGACGGCTGAGGTCGCATCGGGATGAACCAGCGCCGGGAGGGCGCGGCTCCCGCGTCCGGGCGCCCGGCGCGGCGCGCGCGCTACCGGTCGTCGCCGCTGCCGTAGCCGCGCGGATGCGTCCGGAACCAGTCACAGGAACTGCCGACCATCTCGTCGAGCGACGAGCGGGTCGGTTCCCAGCCGAGGATCTCGCGGGCGCGGGTGGCGTCGGCAATCAACGCCGGGGGGTCGCCGGCGCGCCGCGGCGCGATGCGCACCGGCAGCGGTCGCCCGGCGACGCGCTCGACGGCCGCCACGATCTGCCGCACCGAAGCCCCGTCCCGCGTCCCTAAATTGAGCGGTCCCAGCGATGCGTCCAATCGGTCGAGCGCGCACAGATGCGCGTCGGCCAGATCGAGCACATGCACGTAGTCACGGATGGCGGTTCCGTCCGGGGTGGGGTAGTCGTCGCCGAAGATCGCAAACGCATCGCGCCGCCCCAGCACGGTGAGCAACGCCAGCGGGATGACGTGCGTTTCCGGATCGTGATCCTCCCCGAGCCCAAGCGCCGCGCCCGCTACATTGAAATAGCGCAGCGCTGCGTAGCGGAGTCCGTAGGCGGCGGCGCTGGCCGCCAGCATCTGCTCGACCATCCATTTCGACTGGCCGTACGGATTGATCGGACGCTTCGGATCATCCTCGCGAATCGGCAGCCGCTCCGGTTCGCCATAGACGGCGGCGGTGGAGGAAAACACCAGGCGTTCGACGCCCTCGGCCCGCATGGCCTCCAGCAACTGGATCGCGCCGCCGACATTGATCCCGAAGTAGCGCGCCGGGTCGCGGACGGATTCCGGCACCAGCGTGGCGGCGGCGAAATGGAGCACGGCGTCCGGCCGCATCGCCTGCACCGCCGCTCGGGTGGCGGCGGCATCGCGCAGGTCGACATCGTAGACGGGCACGTCGGCGGGGATGGCGGCCCGATGCCCGCGCCAGAAATTGTCCAGCACCGCGACAGTGTCGCCGCGCGCGCGCAGCAGCGCCGCGGTGATGCTGCCGATATACCCCGCGCCCCCGGTCACCAGCACCCGCATCGCCGTCGTCGCCCTCCCGCTGGGTCGTCGCCGCGCTAATCGCGACCGAGACGCATGGTACACTCGTGCCGCCGAACGTCGCCCGCGGGATGCCCGACGCCTGCGTCATGGCGGCCGCGCTCGCGCCGCCAGTCGACCACATTCAGGAGACGCTCCATGTTGACCGCATCCGCCGCGTCGATTGCCGATCGCGCTGTCGCCGACGCGATCGGCCGCGAAGAGCGCCGCCAGCGCGACGGGATCGAGCTGATCGCCTCGGAGAACTTTGTCAGCCCTTCGGTGCTGGCCGCCGTCGGCAGCGTGTTGACGAACAAGTATGCCGAGGGGTATCCGGGCAAGCGCTATTACGGCGGATGCGAATTCGTCGATGAAGTCGAGACGTTGGCGATCGAGCGAGCCAAGACGCTGTTCGGAACCGAGCAAGTCAACGTGCAACCGCACTCCGGAGCCAACGCCAATCTGGCGGCCTATATGGCGCTGCTGGAGCCGGGCGACCGGATTCTCGGGCTGAGTCTCTCCGAAGGCGGTCACCTGACCCATGGCCACGGGGTCAATTTCTCCGGGCGTCTGTTCGAGCCGCACTTCTACGGCGTCAACCAGGAAACCGGTCTGCTCGACTACGACGCCATTCTCGAACGCGCCAAGGAGGTGCGCCCGCGGGCGATCATCGCCGGGGCCAGCGCCTACAGTCGCCAGATCGACTTCGCGCGGTTCCGCGCCATTGCCGATGAGGTGGGGGCGTATCTGTTCGCGGATATCGCGCACCCGGCGGGGCTGGTTGCGGCAGGGTTGCATCCGTCGCCCATCGGTCAGGCGCATGTCACCACCACCACGACGCACAAGACGCTGCGCGGACCGCGCGGCGGCATGATCATGACCTCGCGCGAGCATGCCAAGGCGATCGACCGGTCGGTGTTCCCGGGGATGCAGGGCGGTCCGCTGATGCACGTCATCGCCGGCAAGGCCGTCGCCTTTGGTGAGGCGTTGCAGCCGGAGTTCACGCGCTACGCGGCGGCGGTCGTCGAGAATGCGCGGGCGTTGGCCGAGGCGTTGCTGGCGGCCGGCATCCCGATCGTTTCCGGCGGCACCGATACGCACTTGATGCTAGTCGACGTCGGAGCCATCGGCACGAGCGGCCGCGATGCCGAGAAGGTGCTGGATGCGGTCGGCATCACCTGCAACAAGAACACGATCCCCGGCGATACGCGGCCTCCGGCGCAGGCCAGCGGCATTCGCCTGGGCACGCCGGCGATCACCACCCGCGGCTTCGGCGTGCCGGAAACGCAGCAGGTGGCTCGCATGATCGCCGACGTGCTGGGCGCGCCGGACGATGCGGCGCTGCGTCAGCGGGTGAGCGAAGAAGTCCGGGAATTGACCGCGCGCTTCCCGCTGCCGGGCGTCAGCGTGCCGGTAGTCTGATCGACCGAGCGTCAGCGTCCACTCGATCCGCGCCCGGTGCGGCGGACCGGGTGGTCGGCGGTCCGGATGGCCTACTGCAGCAAGAGTTCGAACCGCAGTTCGTCGCGCTCCGAGGGCGGGACGCGCCGCCCGCAGACGTCGGCGGCATGGGCGATCAGGTTGCGGGTCGCGCCGCTGAGCAGCGTCCCGACGACGGCGCCGGCGATGCCGCCGATCGAAGCGCCGAGCAAGAATCGGCTCAGCCCGCTGCGATCCCGGGCCGGTTGGCGCCCGGCGCCGTCGACTCCCCCGTGTTCACCGTCATTCACGCTGGTCACCTCCGACCGAGTTGGCCGCCATCTGCGCGGCGCGTGGTGTGTCGCGACACTCGTCACTGGATCGCCAGCACGGTTTGGGCGTCCGCCCAGAGATCTTCCAGTCGGTAGAATTCTCGCTGGTCGATTGAAAAAATGTGGATGATGGCGTCGCCGTAGTCGAGCAGCATCCACCCCGAGGCCGCGGTTCCTTCGCTTCGCGCCGGGCGAACGCCATCCTGGGCCAACCCCTCGCCGACGGTCCGGGCGATGGCGCGCAGTTGACGCTCGTTCTCGCCGGAGCAGATCACGAAGTAGTCGGTGAAGGGAGACATCTGCTGCAAGTCGAGCACCAGGGTGTCGGTGGCCGGCGAGTCGCTCATCAGATCGGCAATCCGGAGCGCCAGATCGCGGCCCGCGGTCGGGGTCGCCTCTGGGACCGTTGCGATCTCCGGCGCGGGCGTGTTGGTGTCGATGATGCGTCTCCTCCCGGCGGACTGGCGCCCGAACGAACGATGCGATTGGCGCGGGGCGAGTCGGCGACGGGGTGGGCCCGGCAGGGATCGAACCTGCGACCCTGGGGTTATGAGCCCCGTGCTCTACCACTGAGCTACAGGCCCGCTCGCCCCGCTCCTATTCTACGGGCAACCCGGCCGGCGATGAAAGGCGGTTTGTGGAAGCACGGCGCCGAATGCGACGCGGCGCCGGCGTCGCCGAGATTCAGGTGCTTCCGGCATCCCCTGCGGCGCGCCACGCTCGCCGTGGCGGCGATCGACGGCGGGCGGCGCGTCCGCTCCGTCGGCCCGATCGGATGAGGCGAGTCTCACCCCGATTTCGCCGGACTCAGACTGGTCCGGATGAGGAGATAGGTCGGCACGGCGGTGATGGCGATCATGGTGATTGCATAGGGCGCGGCGGCGGTGAAGTCCAGCACCTCGCCGTTGGTGGTGGTCCACAGCTTGGTCGCCAGGGTATGGGCGGCGGTCGGGCGCAAGAGCAGCGTCATGGTCAGTTCTTTCGCCACGTTCAACCCGACCAGCATGATGCCGGCGACGATCCCCGGCAGCGCGATGGGCAAGGTGACGGACACGAAGGCGGCGATCGGACTGCGGCCGAGGGTGCGCGCGATCTGGTCGAACTGCACGGCGGCTTGCTCGATGCCGACGCGCTGCGCGCCGATGGCGATCGGCAGATAGAGAATGGCGTACCCGATCACCAGCAGGGTGCTCGACTGGTAGAGCGGGTGCAGCCAGCGGACGGCAAAGAACACGAGACCCAAGGAGACGACGACACCGGGCAGGGAATGGGCGATCCACGCCGCGCGCTCGATCGCCAGCACGATGCGGGTTGGGTAGCGCCCCATGAGCAGACTGATCGGCAGCGCCGCGAAGGTCACCAGCAACGCGGCCGCGGCGCCGTACTCGATGGTCGTCACGGTGGCCGCGACAAGCGCGCCGCCGTCGATGGCGGCGTGCCCGGAGGCGATGACGAGCGCGCCGCGGATCATCCCGAAGAGCGGCACGCCCAGCGCCGCCGCCACCACCAGCGCGCCGGCGGCGAGATAGAGCGGAGCCCAGCGGCCGAGCCGCCACGGCGTGCGTGTCTGCGCGACGCCGCTGCCGATGCGAAACGGACCGGCGGTGTTGCGGAACAGCAGCCCATCGCCGGCCAAGAGCAGCAGCGCGGCGAAGGTCAGCACGATGGAGAGCGCGCGCGCCGAATCGAGCGACCCGAGCACGGTGGCGCGTTGCATGATGGCGGTGGTCAGCGTCCGATAGCGCAGCAGCTCCAGCGCGCCAAACTCCGCCAGCATGTGCAGGGCGACGATCAGCGCGCCGCCCGAGATCGCGCGCCGCAGTTGCGGCAGGGTGATTTCGAAGAAGGCGAGCGCCGGACCGCGCCCGAGCGCCCGGGCGACGCCCTCTTGCGTCGCATCGAGCCCGCGCAGCGCGGCGACGACCGGGAGATAGATGTACGGGTAGAGCGACAGGGTCAACACCAGCACCGCGCCGCGCAACCCGTAGAGGAAGGTCGATTGGGGGGCCCATTCATAGCTGGCGGCCACCCAAGTGTAGCTGGCGACGAACGCCGGCACCCCGAGCGGCAGAGTGAACAGCACCATCCAAATCCGGCGCGCCGGCAGATCGGTGCTGGTGACGAGCACCGCCAGCGCGACGCCGACCACGATGCAGCACAGCGTCACTGAAAACGCCAGCAACGCGGTGTTGCGCACGAGTTCGCCGGTCGTCGGGGTGGAGAGCAGCATCCGCAAGCGCTGCGGATCCATGCCCTCCCGAATCAGCAGGTAGGCGACCGGTAGCAGCGAGATCGTGGCGATGACGCCGGCGAGCAGGGTCAACGAAGCCGGCGGTCGCGGGGAGGACCGTCGGCTTCGCTGGGCAATGACGACCGGCTCGGTCGTGGCTGGTTCCGCCTGGGTCGTCACGGGCGGATCAGATGATGCCCGCTTCCAGGATCAGGGCGACCGCCTGGTCGGAATCCTTGAGGGTTCCCTGATCGAAGATGGGCGGGTCGAGTTCGCTCAGCGGCGGCAGCCCGAAGCTGCTCTCCACCCCCGGCGCGAGCGGGAACTGCGGCGACTGCGCCGCGATGATCGCCTGACCGCCGTCGGCGTCGGCCAGCCAGCCGACGAACTGCTGGGCAAGATCCGGATGCTTCGCGGCGGCCGGGATCGCGGCGGCCGATGCGAACACCAGCCCGCCCGGGTCCTGACCCTGCATATAGTGGACGCGGGAGGTGAGCTGGTCGGGGCCGCCCTTTTCCTTGGCCAGAATGTACCAGTAGTAGTGGTTGCTCAGCCCAAACGGGATTTGCCCCGCTTCGACGGCATCCCGGATCGCGCCGTTCTTGAGCAGGTTCTCCCCATTCTGCTGGATGCCCTGCAACCACGCCAGGGTGTCGTCGGCTCCGAGGGTGTTGATGAGGTAGGCGACGGTGCCGGTGAATGCGCCGGTCGGGGCGTAGGCGAATTGCCCCTGCCAACGCGCATCGACGAGATCGAGAATGCTTGCCGGCAGATCGCGTTCCGCGATCGATTCGGGGTTGTAGAAGATGACCCGGGAGCGGGCGGCGTAGGCCAGCCAGTGCCCGTTGTCCGGGTTGAAGCGCGTGTCGGTTTTGGCGAGCGACGTCGCATCGATGGGGGCCAGCAGCCCCTGCGCGTCGAGGGTTGCGGCGGGGCCGGGCTCCTCGGTGATGAAGACATCGGCGTTGGTTTTGTCGCCCTCTTCGATGATCTGGTTCGCCAGATCGGAATCGCTTCCCGCGCGCACGCTGACGGCGACCCCGGTCGCCGCCTCGAATCCCTCGGCCAGCGCGTTCGCCAGCGACTCATGCTGCCCGGAGTACAGTGTCAGGGACTCGCCAGAGCTCGCCCCCGCGGCGGGCGTGCTCTGCGCGAGCGCAGCCAGTGATGGCGTCGCGAAACCGGCCGCCACCGCCGCAATGCCGAACTTCAAAACCGCACGTCGATGTTCACGTCGCTGAACCATGTGCGCCGTTCCCTCCTGTCGCTTCGCTTGAAGATGATTGAATCGCGTGTGTTACACGGCCGCCTCGGCGCCGTTGCCGAGCGCGGCCGGGATGGGTTGGATCGCGGTCGCCGGATCGGCGTAGGCGATCGCATCGCCCACGACCCGGACGCGCACGCGGTCGCCAATCTTCGGAGCCACGCCTTTCGGCACGCGGACCGCGACTCTGACGCCAGCGCCGTCTTCACCCATGCCGATCGTCAGCATCGTCGTATGGCCGTAGAAGGTGAACCCCAGAATGCGCGCCGGCAAGCCGTCGGAGCCGAGGATCACTTGTTCTGGCCGCACCATCAGCGTGCAGGGGCCGCCGCCGATCTTGCGGCAAGACGAACAGACGGCGACGCAGCCGAGCTCGCAGACGGCGACACCTTCTTGCCGCCCATCGAACACCGCCGGCAGCAGCACCGCGTCGCCGACGAAACTGGCCACGGTGGGATCGGCCGGCCGGGTGTAGATTTCGTGGGGCGAACCTTCCTGGACGATTTCGCCCTGGCGCACCACCGCCACGCGGTCGGCCAGCGAGAGCGCTTCTTCCTGATCGTGCGTCACCAGAATCGCGGTCGTGCCGGTCCGCCGCAGCAGATCGCGCACCTCCAACCGCAGTTCCGCCCGCAGCCCGGCGTCGAGCGCGGAGAAGGGTTCGTCGAGCAAAATGACCTTCGGCGAGGGCGCGAGGGCGCGGGCGAGGGCGATGCGTTGCTGTTGGCCGCCCGAGAGTTCCTCCGGCCGCCGCTTGCCGTAGCCTTCCAGCCCCACCAGCGCCAGCAATTCATCGATGCGCTGAGAGCGCGCGCGGCGCGCCCGCAGCGAGATGGGATTGTCGCGCAGCGAGCGGAGCCCGAACCCGATGTTGTCGGCGACGCTGAGATGGGGGAACAAGGCGCCGTCCTGGGGCACAATGCCGATGTCGCGCTGCTCCGGCGGGAGAAAGACGTTGTCGCCGGCGATGCGCCGCCCGGCGAGGACGATCTCGCCGCGGTCCTGGCGCTCGATGCCGGCGATGATTTTGAGCAGCGTCGATTTGCCGCACCCGGACGACCCGAGAATGGCGGTCAAGGTTCCTTC
>JADLCW010000155.1 GCA_020847015.1 Thermomicrobiales bacterium
CGCAACATCAGCTTGTGGCTGGGCAACTCGGCATCGCCCGGAGCCTCGCGCAGCGTGCGGCCAAACAGGTGTGACATGCGCATTGCGTCGAAATCCCCTTGCACGTCGGCGAAAATAATGCTGTCACGGAGGATACCCGACCCGACGCGGGAAATGACGGCGGTCGCACCAAACACGAACCTGCCAAGGCAGCACAGGGCGCGCGTCCTCGCATGGACCAATCGGGAGGGCGCAGCACGAGCGCGTCGGCGTCAGGGCGCCGGGATTCGGGGAGTTGGCCGAGCAGCCGCCGCACGAGACCGATTCATACCGTCAGCAAACCGCGGCGGGTCGCCAGCGTCACCGCCTCGGTGCGGCTGCCGGCTCCCAGCTTGCCCAGCACCGACCCGACGTGGAACTTCACCGTATGCTCGCTGATGCCCAGCTCGCGGGCGATCGCCTTGTTGGGCAACCCATCCGCAACGAGCCGCAGCACCTCGAGTTCCCGCGGGCTGAGCGGGTTGGCCGCGGATGCGGGCGTCAGCTCGGATGCCGTTGGCGGGGCGAAGCGGGCGAAGGTCGCAACCTGCGGGTCGATCGCGATCAACCCGGCCAACACGGCGTACACCGCCGCCGCCAGCGTCGGCCCATCGACATCGGCCGGCAGATAGGCGACCGGGCCGTCGCTCAGTCCCGGTCCGTCCAGTGTCGGATCGCCGCCGATCAGCACCAGCGGGACAGCCGGCCACGCCTCGGCAAGATCGTCGACGGTCGGCTCTCCGGGTGCGGTGAGATCGACCACGATAGCGGCCGGCGGGTCCCCCGCCAGATCCGGCCCGGCCGCCACCGGGCGCAAGATCGGATCGCCAGCCAGCAGCGCGGCCAGCCCAGCCCGGGTCGCCGGATAGGCCGCCACGATCGGGATTGGAAGGAGCGTCCCGGCCCTCGGCTCGCTCATCCGGCCGCCGGCGTCACCGGCGCCCGCATCAATTCGCCGCCGCGCAGCACCGCGAGATCGATGGACCGATCCGGACGGGTCCGCAGCAGCGCGGCCGGCAACGTCTCGGCGTCGGCAATGGCGCGCCGCCCGACGCGCACGATCACATCGCCGACGATCAGTCCGGCGCGGTCGGCCGGTCCACCCTCGGCCGTTTCGGTCACCACCAGTCCGAGCGGGAAATCGGTCCGGCGCAGCGGCACGACCACGCCCTCGACACCGATGTTCGCGCGTCCGGCCGCACGCTCGCCGGTCACGAAGCGCTCGATCGCGGCGCTCGGCACGGCCAGCGAAAGATCGCCATTGACTCGCGTATTCAGCCCGATCACCGCGCCGCGCGCATCCACCAGCGGACCGCCGGAGTTGCCCGGCAGCAAGGCCACATCGGTGCGAATCCAGTCGCCCCGCGGCCCGCCGTGCACCGCCGACCGCGCCGTGGCGACCACAACACCAAGGGTGAGCGACGCCTTGAACCCGACCGGATGCCCGATGGCGACGGCCAATTCGCCCGGCCGAATCAGGTCGGAATCGCCAATCTCGGCCGCCGGCAGATCGGCGGCGATCTTCACCACCGCCAGATCGAGCGCCGGATGGCGCGCCGCGACAATGCCGGTATAGCGATGTCCGTCGTCGGTGTAGACATCGACGCGGTCGTCGCGCACGACGTGGCGGTTGGTGACGATGATCCCATCCGCACGCCAGATCACGCCGGCTCCATTGCCGCCCTTCTGTTGCCCGATCTGAACCACCGACCGCGTCACCCGCGCCGCCAGCGCCGCCAGCGCATCGGAGACGGCCGGGATGTTCAGGATGCCCGCCGCGCCGGACGGCGGCGCGATAGCAGTCATATCGCTCGCTCCCGTCGGCCCCGCGGGCATCGCCAAGCCCACGGGGCCGACACTCCGGGCTCGATCAGCCGCGCTCGCCGACCATCACCGTCACATCGCGCAGCTCGCCGCCGCGCACCAGCCGCAGCGTCAGGGGCTGGCCGACCCGCTCGCCGGAGAGCTGATCCTGCAACCCCTCGACATCGGTCACCGCCGCGCCCTCGATCGCCACGATGATATCGCCCAGCAGCAATCCGCCCCGATCCGCCGGGCTATCCGGCTCCAGGGACAGGATCAGCAGCGCCCGCGACTCCGGCAGCGCCTGCGCGTTCACCAGCGCGTCCGGCAGTCGCACTTGCTGCGTGCCGACGCCAAGATAGCCGCGGCGCACCTTGCCATGCGCCTGCAAGGCGGCGACCACCGCGTCGATGGCGCCCAGCGGGATCGTCAATCCGCCGCCGCGCCCCAGCGTCGATGAATTGAGTCCGATCGCGGCGCCCGCGCCATCCACCAGGGGACCGCCAGAAAATCCCGGCAGCATCGCCACGTCGGCGCGCAGGTACCCTTCGACCATCGCGCCGTGCGGCGTCCGCCACGCGCCGCCGACGGTGCTGATTGCTCCGAACGACGCCATCGGATCGCCCGCGCCAGGGCGGCCGATCGCCAGCGCCAGATGCCCCACACGCGGCGCAATAGCGGAGCGCGCGATCGGCGTCAGATCATTCGTCTCGGCGCGCAGCAGCGCCAGATCGACACCCGGTTCGCGCCCGATCAGTCGCGCCGGCACGGTGCTCCCATCCGGCAACCCGATGGTGATCTCGTCGTCGCGCTCCACCACATGATTCGCGGTCACGATATCGCCGCCCGCGGACCACACCATGCCGCTGCCCGGCAGCCGCCGCCGCGCGTACACCGTCACCGTGGCAGCCGCCGCATGCTGCACGGCGTTCGCCAATTCCTCGGAAAGCCGCCCCAGAATCGTCGTCGCCTCGTCCGTGGACATGTGGGTTCCTTTCACCTTCATCCGATCCTGCCGCCAAGCGTACGAATCGCCCCGGGTCTCCGGCATCGCCCGGCCCGGCGGTCGCTCCCCTGCCCGTTCCGGCAGGAGCCGGGCGGGCGCCTGCTACACTCTGCGCCGACTGCCGGTGCTGCTGGCAGCCCGGCGCACCCCTACGAGGTCCGCGTGGCCGCAACCCTGATCCACCAACCGGAGAGCGCGACCGTCGCGACCGATCTCGCCTTCGAGACGCGCGGTCTGACCAAGCGCTATGGCTCGATCATCGCCCTCGACAGCGTCGATCTGGCCGCGCCGCGCACCTCCATCGGATTGCTGGGAGCCAACGGCGCCGGAAAATCGACCCTCATCAAACTGCTGCTCGGGCTCATCCGCCCCGACGCTGGCGACGCCCGCGTGCTCGGGCGCGACATCCGCACGGACGCGGTCCCCATTCGGGCGCAAGTCGGCTACATGCCGGAGGGAGATTGTCTACCGGCCGACGCCACCGCCGCTGACTTCGTCGCGCATATGGCCGAAATCTCCGGGTTGCCCAGTCGCGCGGCTCGCCAACGCGCCGCCGATGTGCTCTATCAGGTCGGGTTGGAGGAAGAGCGCTACCGCCTCATCAAGGGGTTCTCCACCGGCATGAAGCAACGCGTGAAGCTGGCGCAGGCGATCGTGCACGATCCGCAGTTGGTGTTTCTCGATGAACCCACCAATGGCATGGACCCACAGGGGCGCGATGAGATGCTGGCGCTGATCGCGCGCATCCATCGCATGCTCGATATTTCCGTCGTCCTCTCCTCCCACATCCTCGACGATGTGGAGCGGGTCTGCCGTTACGTCATCATCCTCGACGCCGGGCGTCTCGTCGCCGCTCAATCGCTGGAGGAACCAGGGCAGGTCGGCGACGCGCTGTTCGTACGTATCGATGGCGATCCGGCCGTCTTCGCCGCTCGCCTCGCCGCGCTCGGCGTCGAAGCCGAACTGGGCAATCCCGAGCGCGGCCGCGATGAGCTGACGATCCCCCGCGCCGACGCCGCCGCCTACGACGCCATCCGCGACGCCGCCGCCGATCTCGGCGTGCCGTTGCGCTCGCTGCGCGCCCGCACCCGTTCGCTGGAAGATTTGTACTTCGGCAATGTCGCTCATCAGCGCGGCCCGGATGGGAGGGTCGCGTGAGCGCCCCCGGAGCCGCGCCCACCGCCGAGCCGCGCTTTGGCGAGGTCTACGATCGCGGCTACCGCCACTACGAAGGTCCCCGCCACGGCCAGGCGAGTTCTGTCTGGGCGCTGGCCCGCTACTCGATGGCGCGCGCGCTCGGCTTCAAGAAAAGCTGGACAGCCAAGATCATCCCCATCCTGCTCTATGTGGGGGCCATTCTGCCGGTGGTGGTGGTCGTCGGCGTCACCGCCTTCTTCCCGGCCGCCGACGTCATGAGCTACCCGGAGTACTTTTCCACCATCTTTCTGCTGGAAGGCATCTTTGTCGCCGCCATCGCCCCGGAACTCCTCTGCCCGGATCGGCGCGAGGGGGTGTTGCCGCTCTACTTTTCGCGGCCGATCACCCGGCTCGACTATGTCATCGCCAAAATGCTGGCGGCCGCCATCCTGACCCTGACCATTTCGCTCCTGCCGGCCGTCATCCTCTGGCTGGGCAAGCAGTTGCTTACCGGCCAGCCGCTGGCCGCCATGCGCGACCATCTCGGCGATCTCGGCCGCATCGGCGCCGCGGGCGTGCTGATCGCCTTCTACATCGGGGCTGTCGGGTTGCTCGTCTCGTCCTTCACCGAGCGCAAGGGGGTCGCGGTCGGGATCATCGTGCTCGGGTTCTTGCTGACCGAATCGCTCTCCGGAGCGCTCTCCGTGGCGCTTGCCGATCGCCCTCCGTGGGACCAGTGGGTCATTCTGCTGAGCCCGTCGCGCACCGTGTTTCGGATGGCCACCGCGCTGTGGGGCGTCGAGGTCTCGGGCCGAATGGGCGGCGGTCTGCCGCTGGGGGCCGTGATCGGCGTCATGGCGGCGGTGGTCGCGGTCTGCTGCGGGATCGTGGCATGGCGGTATGCGGCCCGTGACTGACAAGCCCCGCTGGATGCCTCGCCCCGTCGACGACATCGCGCCCTCGTCCGCGCCGCTGCCGGGACTCGGCGCCGGCGTGGAACCAACCATCGTGGTCGATCGCGTCTCCAAATGGTACGGCGACGTGGTCGCCGTCTCCGATGTTTCCTTCGGCATCGCGCCGGGGGTGACCGGATTGCTGGGTCCGAACGGGGCAGGCAAATCGACCATTCTCAAGATGATGGCCGGGTTGCTGGCTCCCTCCACCGGCACGATCTCCCTCGATGGCCGCCCGGTGCGCGGCAATCCGCTCATCTACCGCCGCCTCGGCGTCGTGCCGGAACAGGAGCAGGTCTATCCGTTTCTGACCGGATTCGAGTTCGTGCGGCTCAACGCCATTTTGCAGAAGCTGCCCGATCCCGCTGAAGCCGCTCGCCGCGCCATCGCCCTGGTCGAGATGGCGAGCGCGGCCGAGCGCCGCGTGGGCGGTTACTCCAAAGGAATGCGTCAGCGGATCAAGGTGGCGGCCGCGCTCGTCCACGATCCGCAGACGATTCTGCTCGACGAACCGCTCAACGGCACGGACCCGGTGCAGCGGGCCGCCCTGATTGCGTTGATGCGGCGCCTGGGAGCGACGGGGCGCACGGTGGTCGTTTCCTCCCACGTGCTCTCCGAGGTGGAACGATTCGCCGAGAATATCCTCGTCATCATCAACGGCAAGCTGGCCGCCGCCGGCGACTTTCACACCATCCGCGACAAGATGGACGAACATCCGCGCGCGGTCCGCGTGCGCAGCAGCGACCCGCGCAGACTGGCCGCCGCGCTGATCGAAATCCCGGCCACCGGCGCGGTCCGCTTCGACGGCGACGGGGCGTTCACCGCGGAGACGGACGACGTGCGCGCCTTCTGCCGGGCCGCCCCGGCGCTGGCGCGGCGAGAGGGGATTCACGTGTACGAAATCCAGGCGCTGGACGAATCGCTCTCCTCGGTGTTCGCCTATCTGGTCGGGCGGTAACGCCATGGCGATGATGGCCTGGCGTGCGGCGCCAGTGCTGACGCTCACGATCCGCCAGTTTCTCGGCGGCAAGACAGCGCGCGTGGTGCTGGCGCTGGCGCTGGTTCCGGCGTTGTTCGCGCTGATCTGGCTGGTTCGTCCCGGCGATATCTCGCCGCGGTTCTTCCTGGTGGAGACATTCCGCAACCTCATCCTGCCGACGCTGTTGCCGATCGCCGTGCTGCTGCTGGCGACCGCCGCCTTCGGCAACGAACTGGAGGATCGCACCCTCCCCTATCTGACGCTGAAGCCGATTGGGCGCTGGCGGATCGTGCTGGGGAAATGGATCGCCGTACTCGTGGTGGTCGTGCCGCTGCTGCTCGCCGGTCTGGTCGCGGCGACGCTGCTGGCGGCGCGCGGCCCGGTGGACACCGCCAGCCGGGTCAGCAATGGCGGCGATCTCGGACCGGTGCTCGGGGCGATGGCGGCCGCCACGGTCGCCGGCGCGATACTGCTGGCCGCCGTCTTCGTCCTGGTCAGTCTGGTCATTCCGCGAGCGCTGCTGGCGGGGATGGTCTACGTCTTCGCCTGGGAGAGTCTGCTGGGTCGCTTTCTGCCGGGGGTGCAGTCGGTGTCCATTCGCCACGCGGCGGATTCCATCTTCATCGCCGTGCTGAACGATCCGGCGGTGACGTTCGCCGGCGCGGCCACATTGCGCGGAGCGCTGCTCACGGTCGTCATCGTCTCGGTCGTGGCGCTGGCGCTGGCTGCGCTGAGGTTGCGGAGCATGAATCTCGAATAGCGCCTGCTGCGCTATGATCGGCCCCTCGAACAGGAGGCACGCCGCGCATGCGGTCGGCCCGGCGCGACGGACCGGGGAAACGGCCGCGCGCCGGGGAGACGACGATGGAGTCGGGAATGCGGGGTCGGCCGCTGAAAGTCGGCATCCAGTTGCCGGAGGTGGAGCGCGTCGCTCCGTGGCGCGATCTGATGGCGATGGCGCAACGCGCCGAAGCCCTGGGATTCGATTCGCTGTGGGTCGGCGACCACTTGCTCTACCGCGCGCCGGGCGATCGGCCGAAGGGACCGTGGGAGGCGTGGACGCTGATGGCTGCGCTGGCGGCCGTCACCGAGCGGGTGGAAATCGGGCCGCTGGTGGCCTGCACCAACTTCCACAACCCGGCGATGCTGGCCAAGAAAGCGGCCACGCTGGAGGAGATCAGCGGCGGTCGCTTGATCCTGGGGCTGGGCGCCGGCTGGAACGAGGCGGAGTATCGCGCCTACGGGTTTCCCTTCGATCGCCGAGTCAGCCGCTTCGAGGAAGCCTTCACCATCATTCGCACCCTGCTGCGCGAAGGCGCTATCGACTTCCACGGCGAGTATTACGCTGCCGATGATTGCCTGCTGCTGCCGCGCGGCCCACGGCCGGACGGGCCGCCGCTGGTGATCGGGTCGCAGGGGGAGCGCATGCTGCGCATCGCCTTGCCCCACGCGCAGGGGTGGAACGCCTGGTACGCCTGGTTCGGCAACGACCCGGCGAGACTGCCGCCGCTGCTGGACAAGCTGACCGCGGCCTGCGCCGAGTCCGGGCGCGATCCGGCCGATCTCGAAAAAAGCTGCGCGCTGCTGGTGGCGATGACCGGAGCGCAGGGGCGACTGGAGGGCGATCCGACCGACCGTGGTTCGCAACCGCTGGACGGAAGCCCTGAGCGGCTCGCCGAAACGCTGCGAACGGTGGCCGCCGCCGGCATCGACCACGTGCAACTGGTGCTGGACCCCAACACAGTGGAGGCGATCGAGGAGGTCGCGCCGGTGCTGGAGATCCTGGATCTGGGATAGGAGCGTCGCATCTCTGTCATGCCGAATGCCCTGATTGGGCAATGTTGCTGGGTTGCTCGGCAACCACCCCGCATCGCAGCCCGTGACGAATTCGCCAGTTCTCGCATTTAAAAACCGCACAGCACCTGGAAAGTGAGGGGTTCATGGCGTTCACGCGCCCGCTCAAGGTCGGCATCATGCTCCCGGATACGGAGCGCGAGATGGGCGGCAGCTCGGCTCGCTGGGCGGATCTGCTGACGATGGCCCGCACCGCCGAAGCGTGCGGATTCGATTCACTGTGGGCGTCCGACCATACCCTGTTCCGGTTCGCGGGCACAGCGCCGCAAGGCGTCTGGGAATGTTGGTCGCTGCTGGCGGCGCTGGCGGCGGTCACCGAACGAGTGGAGATCGGACCGCTGGTCAGTTGTGTCGGGTTCCGCAATCCGGCGCTGCTGGCCAAGATCGCCGACACGGTGGAC
>JADLCW010000156.1 GCA_020847015.1 Thermomicrobiales bacterium
GAGTCAATGGATCAACGATCGCCGCACGCCGACGCCCGAATCGCTGGACCGTATCGCCGACGCGTTGGCGGTCGATCTGCACGAGGTGTATCGCCACGCCGGGTTGTACGCGCCGGTGAAGGACGCGCCGGAGGTGCAAGCGGTGCTGGGCGCGCTGCGTCGGGTGCGCTTGACGCCGGAGCGCGTACGCACGCTGCGTGCAGTGCTGGAATCGTGGGCGAGTTACGATCGCACGTCGCCTGCGAAAGATGCAGCGTCGGAGTCGTAAGGGCGTTTCGTTGGCGGCCGCGCGTTCATTGGCGCCGCCGGCGCGCCGCCCAACGCGGTGAACTGGCCTGTGAAGCCGAACAGGCGCACAGCGCGGGCGATGCGCAATCCGGCGCTGCTGGCCAAGATCGCCGACACGGTGGACGAGATCAGCGGCGGTCGGCTCATTCTCGGATTGGGGGCCGGCTGGCACGAACCCGAATACCGCGCCTTCGGCTACCCCTTCGACCGCCGTGTGGCGCGATTCGCGGAGGCGCTGACCATCATCACGGGGTTGCTCCGCGAGGGACAGGTCGACTTCGCCGGGACCTACCATCAGGCGCGCGACTGCGAACTGCGCCCGCGCGGCCCACGCCCGCTCGGCCCTCCCATCATGATTGGCTCCACGGGACCGCGCATGCTGGCGCTGACGGCCAAACACGCCGACCTGTGGAATATCTGGTTCGACAAGACCGACAACCGCCCCGCCGGTCTCGCGCCGCTGCTGACCCGCGTGGACGCCGCTTGCCATGATGCCGGGCGCACGCCGGCGACGCTCGGGCGCACCGTGGCCACGCTGATCGAGATCGGTCCGCATGCCCCATCGACATCGTCGGCGTCGCCCATCGCCGGATCGCCGACGCAGATCGCCGACACCTTGCGCGCCTACGCGGCGGCCGGCGTCTCCCACGTGCAAGTCTGGCTCGAACCAAAAACAGCGTCCGGAGTGGAAGCATTCGCGCCGGTGCTGGAGGAGTTGGATCGCAGCTGAACCTGGCTGGGCGCGCGGCCCTGCCGACTCCGGCTCACCTCTGGCGCGCCCAGCCGGCAGGCACATCGCCGCCGCCTTCCGGACTGAGCCGAACCCCAATGCGGGCGAACATCGGCGCGGGGGCGAAGGAACCCGCGAGCAACGTTTCTCCCTGCCGAAACCCGGTGGATTGATCGAGCATCTCCCGCGGCACGAATGAAAACACCTCGCCCAGACGGTCGAGATCGGCGGACGAGTTGACTCGCATCAGTATGAGATTGTCCGCCTGCGACAATACATTGGGATGCAATTTCTGCGGCCGCTGGGTGGCCAGCATCAGATAAATTCCGAATTTGCGTCCTTCGCCGGCGATCTGGATCGTTCGCGCAGTTGCTGCCGCCTGAATGTCGTCGGCCGGTTCCGCCGGGCAGATGTTGTGCGCCTCGTCGATGACGATCAGAATCGGTTTGCGTTCCTCTCGCCGCCGCCACAGGGTATTCAGCACGGCGAGCGCCAACAGCGACCCTTCCTGCGGCGATTCGAACCCACCGGTGTCGAACACCGCGCCGCGCACGCCCCGCGTGGCGCGTTCGCCCAGATCCGCCTGATCGGCGCCGGCCCACACGGCCCAATCACCAACCCCCAGATTGTCGATGCGCAGCGCGACCTGATAGGTGTCGGCGGACAGTTCGGCGGCGGCGGCGGCACGCACGTCGGCCAGGGTGTAGGAGGTTGTCCCCAGACGATCCACGATGCGGCGAAAGGCGTGCACCTCGTCCCGGTCCCGAATCGGGTCGAGTCGCAACACCATCGCCTGCACTTCGGGGGCCAGTTCACTGAATCGCAAACGCGCGGCGTCGTCTCCGGTCGCTTCCGCCCGGAACACACGCAGATCGGTTGCCGCCGCATGGTAGCGGGCGCGCAATGCGGCATCGGTTTCGGGCGTGTACGACGCGCCGAACCCCTGCGCGAGGTCGGCATAGGAGCGCATGTCGCCGAGACGCACGTAGTCGCCATTGGGATCGAGAATCGCCAGCCGCAGCCGGGTTTCCAGCAGGAGTCGCTCCAGAATCACGCCGAGCGCGTAGGTCTTGCCGGAGCCGGACTGGCCGCAAAGGAAGGTGTGACGACCGAAACCGGCCGTCGCCAGTCGCGCTTCCGACCCGCCAATCAGACGACCGATCTCCAGCGCGGCGCGACCGGCCGCCCAGCGATCGAAATAGGCGGCTACCGCCGTAGGCTCGGCCGCGGCGACGGCGGCATTGTCGAACACGTCGTCGCGGGTCGGGGCGCGCCACTCCCCCGCATCATGCGCGGCCAATATCGCTCCGCCGCCGCGCAGCGCGGACACGCGCAAGCGCAGCGATGTCGTCGCCACCTTGACGACGGTGGGGTCCAGTCCGAGTCCGATATCCCCCTCCAGATTGAGTTCCGGACCTTCGCGCTCCTCCACCGTCGCCTCGGCGATCTGACCCAGATAGGCCGGCCCGGTGGCTGGACGCAGCATCACGTAGCCACCGACCGGCAGCGGCTCCGAAACCGGCGCCCGGAACGAAAAACGCCGGCCGTCTGTCGAGTAGGCGGTCGGCACAGCCTCCAGCCGGGCGCCGATTTCCCGCTGCAACTCGGCCGCGCGCTCCCGGAACACCCGCGCTTCGGCTCGGTTCGTCTCTTCGCTGTCCGTCACGCCAATTCGCCTCTCGATTTCGTCGCGCGTCGACCGCGTCCATCGGCGCCGGTCGGACTCCGCGCCGACGTCGCACACGCCCGACCAGCCGCGCCCCTACTCCGTCGTGCCCAGCACCAGCTCGCTTAACGCCTCGACATCGGTGATCGCGTCCCGCTCCCGCACCCGATCGACCGCGCCGCGGTGCATGATGGCCACCCGGTCCGCCACGCTCAGCGCGAACCCGAGGTTTTGCTCCACCAGCAGCACCGTCACCCCCGCTCCGCGCACGCGCTCGACGACATCGCGCACGACCTCCACCAACAGCGGGGCCAGCCCCTCGGTCGGTTCGTCCATCAGCACGATGCGCGGATTCGCGGTTAGCGCCCGCCCGATCGCCAACATCGACTGTTCGCCGCCGGAGAGATTGCGGGCCAGCGACGAGCGCCGCTCCGCAAGACGGGGAAATACCTCGAACACCCAGTCGCGATCGAAACGCCCGCTGGCGCCCGACGGCACGAGGGTCAGATGCTCGTCGACGGTCAGACTGCGGAACACGCGGCGCCCTTGCGGTACGAGCGCCAACCCGTGGCGGCGGCGCGCAGTCGCCGGCAGGCGGGACAGATCCATGTCTCCCGCCTCGATGCGGCCGGCAGCGATGGGAACCAGTCCCATGATCGCATTGATCAGCGTGGTTTTGCCCACGCCGTTCGGACCCACGATGGCGGTCACGTCGCCGCGCGGGACATCCAGCGTCGTGGCATGCAGCACGTGGCTCGTCCCATAGAACGCATCGACCCCGACGACGCGCAGCGCCGGCTCAGCGTCCAAGATAGGCATCCTTCACCCGCGCGTCTTCGCGCACCTCGGCGGTTGGCCCATCGGCGATCAGCACGCCGTTGAGCAGCACCGAGAGGCGGTCGGTGAGCCCGAACACGACGCCGAGATCGTGTTCGATCAGCACCACCGTCAGCGCAGCGGGCAGTTGGCGCACCAATTCGACCAGCGCCCCGGTTTCGGCAACCGACAACCCGGCAGTCGGTTCGTCGAGCAGCAGCAGCGTCGGCTCCAGCGCGAGTGCGACGGCGATCTCCAGTTCGCGCTGCTCGCCGTACCCGAGCGAACCGACCGTCCGCTCCGCGAGATGACGCAATCCCAGATCGGCCAGCAGCCCCGCCGCGCGCTCTTCCGCGGCGGCATGGGCCGCCGCCGGCCGCCACGGGTCGCCGCTGACCCCCAGCTTTTCGCGCGCCGCCATGGCGACATTGGCGCGAGCGGACAGACTCGGAAACAGCGAGGTGATCTGGAAGGTGCGGGCCAGCCCGAGCCGAGCCCGCCGGTGCGCCGGCAACCCGGTGATGTCCGCCCCGGCAAACACGATGCGTCCGGCGCGCGGGCGCACGAACCCGGTGACGGCGTTGAACAGCGTCGTCTTGCCGGAGCCGTTCGGCCCGAGGATGCCATGGCGGGCGCCCGGCCGCACCGCGAGGGTGACGCCGTCCAGCGCGGTCACGCCGCCGAAGCCGACGGTCAGATCCCGCACCTCCAGCGTCGGCGTGGCTGCCGCGCTCACGATTCGCTCGCCGAGCGGGAGCGCGGCGTCGCGGCGGGTCGCGCGCTCCGCCGGCGCTGCCGCCACAACCGCGGCAGCGAGGCGATGCCGCCCGGCAGCAGCACGACGGTGACGATGTAGAGCAGACCGAGCACCAGGGGCCAGCGCTGGGTGGTCCCGGCGAAGTAGGTCTCCAGCATGTGCAACCCGGCCCCGGCCACGAATGGCCCCCATAGTGATCCGGCTCCGCCCACCACCACCGACAGCAGCAATTGCGCTGACAATCGCCAGTCGAGCGATCCGGGGCCGACGAACCCGTTGAAGGCCGCGCTCAGCGCGCCGAACACGGCGCCGACCGTGGCGGCCACCACGAAGGCGATGATCCGCAGCCGACGCACGTCGTAGCCGAGCGCCGCCATGCGGGTTTCGTTGTCGCGCACGCCGATCAGACTCTGGCCGACGGCGCTGCCGGCGAAGCGAACCACGGCGTAGATCGCCGCCACAGCCATCAGCAAGGTGAACAGGTAGAAGGCCTCCGCCCCGGAGAGATCCCACGGGCCGAGCGAAGGCCGGGGCACGCCGGGCAGCCCGTTCTCGCCGCCGGTGGCGGAGCCGCCGCGCGTGGCTAACCCCCAAACGACCTGGCCGAAGGCGAGCATGACGGTGAGGAAGGCGAGTCCGCGCACGCGCACCGCCAGCGGCGCGAACGCCAGCGCGACCAGCGTCGACCCCACGATGCCGATGCCGGCCGCCAGCCATGGGTTCACTCCCCAGCGCAGCGTGCCCAGCGCCAATCCGTAGCCGGCCAGTCCGAAGAAGGCCCCATGACCGAGCGAGGCCATGCCAGCGAACCCGACCAGAATGTCCAGCCCCACGGCCGCGCCGCCGAAGATGACGGCCTGCGTCAGCAACCCCGTCCAGTAGGCGTCGAGCGGCCACGAGGCGATCGCCAGCAGTGCGCCAATCGCCACGACGGCGGCGCCCGGACTGATGCGGGCGCGCGCCATCACTCGACCCCAGCGCGGCCGAACAACCCGTTCGGCCGCAGCAGCAGAATCAGGATGACCGGCGCGAACAGGGTGAAGTAGCTGATCTCCGGGAAGCGCGCCTTGCCGAACGCGTCGATCAGCCCAACCGCCATGCTGCCGACGAAGGCGCCGGTCAGGCTGCCGATGCCGCCGACCACGACGACGACGACGGCCAGCAGCAGCACGTCGAATTCCAGCCCGATGGACAGCCCCAGCACTGGCGCGCCGAGCACCCCGGTCAACCCGGCCAGCGCGGCGCCGACCGCGAACACCGCGGCAAACACGCGATCGACCGGGATGCCCATCGCCGCCGCCATCGGGCGGTCGTCGACGCAGGCGCGCACGACGGCTCCGATGCGGGAGCGCTCCCAGAAGATCCAGAGCAGCGCGCCGGCCAGCAGCGCCAGCCCGATCAGGAAGAGCCGATAGATTGGATAGAACACCCCGGCCACCGCCACCGAGCCATTCAACACCTCCGGCGGACGAATCAGGCGCGGCGCGCCGCCCCAGATCCAGAGCACGACATTGCCGATCGCGAAGGCGATGCCGAGCGTCAACAGCACCTGGTTGAATGGCGACCCCAGCAGCGTCCGCGAGAACGCCTGCTGGATGACCAGCCCGAGCAGCCCAGCGGCCAGCGCTCCGGCGACGGCCGCCAGCACGAAGGAACCGGTTCGCTCGCCGATGGTGTACCCGACGAAGCCGCCAAACAGGAACAGCGCCCCGTGGGCGAGATTGAGAATGCGCATCAGCCCGAAAACGACCGTCAATCCGCTGGCCAGAAAGAACAGCAGGGCGCCGGTGGTCAAGCCGTTCAGCGTTTGGAACACCAGAAAATGCATTGCCTTCCCATCGGCGCCGCCTGATCCGGTCCGATCCGCCCCTGCGGACCGAACCGTCAGATGCCTACGAAGCCGGCGTCCAACTCTGCCCGACTTCGGGGACCGTCTCCACGATCGTCTGCGCGACGCCGTCCGCGGTCGCCTCGACCCGGGTCACATAGACGGTGCGCACGGCCTGGCCGCGATCGTCGAAGGTCAGCGGACCGGCCGCCGTAGTCAGATCGGCGGCAGCCAGCGCATCGAGCAGCGGCTGCGCTTCGGCGCTGCCCGCGCGGGCGATCGCATCGGCCACGACCTGCGCGCCGATATATCCTTCGGCGACGTAGACGCCCGGCGCGCCCTCATGCGCCGCCGCATAGGCTTCCTTGAAGGCGGCGTTCTCCGGCGAGTCGATAGCGGCGGTGTAGCCGCCAGCCTGCACCGTGCCGACGGCGTCCGATCCCATCTGGTCGAGCACACCTGCCGTGAAGTAATCCGGAGCGACCAGTTCGAGATTCGGCAGCAGTCCGAACTGATGCATCTGTTGCACGAACGCGAGCGCGCCGGGGCCGGCGAAGAAGGCGTAGACGACGTCGATCGACGACGGATCGACCTGACCGATGAACGGCCCATAGTCGGTCGTGCCCAGCGGCGGCTTCTGCTGCGCGACAATTTCGCCGCCGGCGGCGGTGAAGGTCTCGGTGAATCCGGCGACGCGCTCCTCGCCGACCAGGAAGTCCCAGGCGAAGGTGGCGGCGCGCGTCTTGCCCAGTTTGGCGGCGGTGTACCAGCCGAGCACCCGGTCCTGTTGCCCATTGGCGAGACCGGTGCGGAACACGTAAGGATTGCGGTTCTCTCCGGTGACATCGCGGGCGCCGGCGACCGTGAGCACCAGCGGGATCTGCTGCTGGCCGGCGAACTCCGCCAGCGGCGGAGCCACCGCCGAGTTGACCGTACCCATCAGCAGATCGACATGCTCCTGGCCCACCAGTCGCCGCGCCTGCTCCAGGGTCTGCTGCGGATCGCCGGCGCTGTCCGCGAATATCAGTTCGACCGGCCGATCGCCGATCTGGTCGCCGACGCCGTCGAAGTAGAGCCGGATGCCGTCATTGACCTGCTCGCCGAACACGGCGAAGGAGCCGGTGGTCGGGTCGAGCACGCCGATGCGGATCGGTTCGCCGCTCGCCGCCGATGGCGTCTGCGCCGCCGCCTGAAGGCTGCCGACCGCGCCTCCCGCCAGCAGCAAGGCCGCCAGCGCGAATGTCAACACTCGCCTCATGGTCTCCTCCTGAATCATCAGTGGCGCGGACCGCGCCGCGCCCTCCTCGCTCATGACGCTGCGAGTATCGCCCGGCGTCTCCCGCGCGTCATCAGTCCGCGCCGGAGACGCCGGCTACCCCCTGTCGATCGGTTTACCGTCAGCAGGCGTCCTGGCAGACGCCGTCGGCGGCATCACCGCCGGGGGTCGGGCAGCAGGTCAGCCCGGAAGCGCAGGCGGTCGGATCGGACAGGCTGCACGGTCCTCCTTCGTAGCTGTAGTAGATGGTGGTGCAGGCGCCGTAGCTGGCGCAGAACCCGCCGCAGCACCCCGAACACGCCTGGCCGCCGGAGCAGCCGGTCGGGCAGGTGGCCCCGTTGCCGACGCACGTCTGGCCGCAATAGCCGGAGGTCTGGCAACTGTTGCCGCAGCAGACCAGACCGTCGATGCAGGTGCTGCTGTCGGTGCAGGGGCAACCCTGCCCGGCGCAGCCGCCGGCCGATGCGGGAGCCGGCGCCGCGAGTCGCCCGCCGACCAGTGCCGCGCCAAACGCGGCCAGGCCGCGCAGCGCGGAGCGGCGCGAGCGGGAGCGCCCGGCAAGCCGATTCAGATTGCGCGTCAGTTCGTCAAAACGACCGCCGTCCATGGAACGCCTCCCGGTGCGTGGGATTGGGTCGTCCCCTAACGACCCCGGTCCATCCTAGCAAACCGGACGATCGATACGAGACCGGCGAACCCCGACGCAGCGGGACCAACGCGATCTGCCGCTGGCGCACCCGTACGACGATGCCGGGCGTCGCGGGGTCGCGCGCACGGTCCGGGCGCCACGCCTGGCTAATGCGCTGCCGGAGGAAGAGTCGCTCGGGCGCGGAGTCGGTGTCTATCGGCGCGTTTCGCCGCCCCAGATGAGAATATCCGCCAAGTTTTTTGGACGCGCGCCCCGCCTCGCCCGGCAGTCGCTCCTCTGCGCGACAATAGATCCCACCCTCGCGGGTTGGGAGCGTCCATCCGAATGCATCACGGGAGAAATGGCGTGCGGTTTATCGTCGGCGGCATCATGCACGAGACCCACACGTTCTCCAGTGAACCGACCACCACCAGCACATTGCCGACGTTTCGCGGCGACGAGCTGCTGCGCTACGCCGGGGTCAATCATTCGCTGGGCGGCACGCTGGATGCCTGCCGCGATCTTGGCATCGCCGTCGCTCCAACCTTCTTCGCCGATGGCGTCTCCACCGGCACGCCCGATCGCGCCACATTCGAGGCGCTTGCCGGTGAGTTGCTGAGGCGCATCGCGGCGGCGCTGCCGGCCGACGGAATCGTGCTGAATCTGCACGGCGCGATGGTCGCCGAAGATTTTCCCGATGCCGAAGCGGAGATCGTACGGCGAGTGCGCGATCTCGTCGGGTCAACCACGCCGATCGCCGTCACCCTCGATTTCCACGCCAATCTCGGACAGGCGATGGTCGAAGCCTGCGATCTCGTCACGACCTACGACACCTATCCTCACATCGATGCCGCCGAGCGCGCTCGGGAGGCCGTGCAGTTGCTGGCGCGCACGGTTCGCGGCGAGATTCGCCCGACCATGGCGCTTGCCAAACCGCCACTTTTACCGGTTCCGCAGGCGATGTTCACCGCTCGTCCGCCATTCAAGACTCTGCTCGACCGCGCCCACGACATGGAGGAGCGCGGCGAGGCGCTCGCGGTCACGGTGGCCGGCGGCTTCCCCTACTCCGATGTGCCTGAGGCTGGCGTCGGCGCGCTCGTCGTCACCGACAACGACCCGCGCGCCGCGCGCAGGTTGGCCGACGACCTGGCTGCGCTCGCCTGGGAGTTGCGGGGGCACATGCAGGTCGCCAACCGACCGCCGCGGGAAGCGGTTGCGGAAGCCATCGCCTACCCAACGGGGCCGGTGATGCTGGTCGACGTGGGCGACAACATCGGCGGCGGCACGACCGGCGACGGCACGGCGCTGCTAGCCGAGTTGATCGCGCAAGATGCGCGCGACGCCGTCGTGGTCATCGCCGACCCGGAGTCAGCCGAAGCGGCGATCGCCGTCGGCGTCGGGGCGATGGTCGATTTGAGCGTCGGCGGCAAGGTGGACCAGCGCCACGGCGAACCAGTCGCCGTGCGCGGCGTGGTTCGCCGCATCACCGATGGACGCTGGATCCACGAGGGACCGGAAAACGCGGGAGCGCCGGCGGACATGGGACCGACCGCCGTCGTCGCGGTCGGTGGGGTCGACATCGTTCTGACCTCATGCAAATCGATGCCGGGCGATTTGGCGCAGTTGCGCTCGGTGGGGATCGAACCGGCCGAGCGCCAGATCATCGTGGTGAAATCGGCAGTGCGGTGGCGCGGCGGCTACGGTCCGATCGCCAAACATGCCATCGACGTCGATACCCCGGGGCTGGGCAGTGTCGATCTGTCCCGTTTCGAATTCCGTCGTCTGCGCCGCCCGATCTGGCCGCTGGATCCGGATTTCGCTTGGAGCCCTGAACCGGTCATTGGCGTCTGAACCAGCCGGCGCGGGTTATCTCCGCAGCCTGGCGCGGCGATGCGACCGTCACGCTGTGATTCGCCGCCGCTGTCGATTTCTCTCCCGGCCAAACGACCATCCGACAGCACGACCGAGTGCGAAACCCGAATGTTCGGCGTCTACTCCGGGAGGCAATCATGAGAAAGATCGTATCCGGGTTGTTTCTGTCGCTGGACGGCGTCTATGAGGCGCCGCATCAATGGCACTTTCCCTACTGGAGCGATGAGATGGGCGAGGTGGTGCAGACCCAGATGGATGCATCGGACGCGATGCTGCTTGGGCGGGTCGGCTATCAGGAGTTCGCGCAATATTGGCCGCAGCAGCCCAGCGACGGCGACATCGCGGATCACATGAACGAGACTCCGAAGTACGTCGTCTCCACCAGGCTGGCCGCAGTCGGCGAATGGCGGAACTCGACGCTTGTCACGGGCGACATCATGGCCGAGATCCGCGCACTGAAGACGCAGCCGGGCAAGGACATCGGGATGACCGGTAGCGGCGTGCTGGTGCGCTCGCTGCTGCGAGAAGGACTTCTCGACGAGTTGCATCTGCTGGTGCACCCGATCGTGGTCGGCACGGGGAAACGGCTGTTCCCGGATGAGACCCCGCGCCAGGGATTGCGCCTCGTCGCATCCCGTCCCCTCCCCAACGGCGTTCTTTATCTCACCTACGCGCCGGGCGGCGCGTAAGGCGAGCATCGGGATTGCAGGTTTCAGCGCCCCACGCCGCCGACACGTTTACGTCCCCAACGTCGGCGGCGGTTCGGCGGGGAGTTCGGCAAACTCATGGCGATAGCGGGCCAGTCCGCCCGCGCCGGCCAGCGCTCCCGGCCGCAGCTCCAGCGCCATGAAGCGCGCGCCGGCTCCGTATTCGTTGCCGATCCTGAAGTTGCTGGCCGGCACGAATCCGAAGCGACCATAGAAGGCCGGGTCGCCCAGCACGACGACGGCATCGAACCCTTGCGCGCGACAGTCATCCAACCCCGCCCGGATCAGGCGTGACCCGATGCCCTGCCCCTGCCGCTTCGGCAGGACGGCAATCGGTCCCAACCCGACCAAGCGCGGCGCGTCAGGGCCATACGGCCCGTCCAGTTCCACTGGAGAGAAGAGCGCATGACCGACGACGCGACCCTCGTCCACCGCCACCAGGGACACGGGATCCGCTCCCGCCGCCTGAAGCCGTTCCACCAGCAGCGCTTCACCCGGACCGCCAAAGGCGAGCTCCTGCACCGCACGCACCGCAGCGGCATCGCCACGCTCGACGGGTCGAATCTCCATGCGCGCTCGGCTCCTGTCTCAGGCTCCGGAAAATTCCGGTCCGCCGCCATCGCGGATGAGTGTACCGGCAGCGTCTCTGCCGATCAGGGAATCCCGGTTGCGACGAAGGCGCGGCTCCACGACGATGGCGACGCGCAAACCCTGACTGCGGAGTCGTTGTCCGGTTGCGCGCCATCGAACCCGAAGGAGCTGCGATGCCGACATTGCTCGTGAAAAATGCCGCGGTTGTCGTCACCATGGACGATCGGCGCCGGGAACTGCGCGATGCCGGATTGTTCGCCCGCGACGGCGTCATCGAGCAGGTGGGGCCGACCGCGGAGTTGCCCGCCGAAGCCGACCGCGTGCTCGATCTCGCCGGTCACATCCTGATCCCCGGGTTGATCAATTGCCATCATCACCTCGATCAGGTGCTCACCCGCAATCTCCCGGCCGGTCAGAACACGAATCTGTTCCCGTGGCTGCGCGCCCATTACCGGATCTGGGGCAGCCGCACCCCGGAGGACACCCGCACCGCCGTCATCGTCGGCTGCGCCGAACTGGCCCGCTCCGGCTGCACGACGGTGTTCGACCACGCCTACGTGTTCCAGAACGGCTGCGCGGTGGACGACCAGATCCATGCTGCCGCCGAGATTGGCGTCCGCTTCGCGGTGTCGCGCGGCAGCATGTCGCTGGGCGAATCGCAGGGTGGTCTACCGCCAGACGACTGCGTCGAAGACGAAGCCGCCATCATGGCCGATTCGCTGCGGGTCATCCAGCGCTACCACGATCCGAACCCCGGCTCCATGCTCCAGATCGTGCTGGCTCCCTGCTCGCCTTTCTCCGTCACCGCCGATCTCATGCGCGAATCGGCCAGACTGGCTCGCGAGTACGGGGTGAAGTTGCACACCCATCTGTGCGAGACGCTGGATGAGGAGCGCTACACCCTGCAGCACATGGGGATGCGCCCGGTCGCCTACATGGAAACCCTCGGCTGGGTGGGCGACGATGTCTGGTACGCCCATGCCGTCCACGTCGACGACGACGAAATTCGCGCGTTCGCCGCCAAGGGAGCCGGGGTCTGCCACTGCCCTTCCTCCAACATGCGGCTTGCCTCCGGCATCGCCCCGATCCGGAAGTATCTGGACGCGGGAGTCCGCACCGGACTCGGGGTCGATGGATCGGCCAGCAACGACGGCTCCAATCTGCTGATCGAGGTGCGCGAGGCGATGTTGCTGGCTCGGCTGAAGATGGGGTTGCGGCCGCCAGAAGGCCCGATGACCGTGCTCTCCACCTCCGATCCGCTGCGGGCCAACGAGTGGCTGACCGCGCGGGAGGCGCTGGAGATCGCCACCCGGGGCGGAGCCAGCGTGCTGGGTCGCGACGACATTGGTTCGCTGGAACCGGGCAAGCGAGCAGATTTCTTCACGCTCGATCTGAACGATGTCGCCTACGCCGGGGGGCTCGCCGATCCCGTCGCGGCGGTCGTCTTCTGCGCGCCGACGCGCGCCCGCCACACCGTGGTCGACGGCCGCTTCGTGGTGGACGGCGGCGAGGTGGTCACCGTCGATCTCCCCGCGGTCGTGGCGGAACACAATCGCAACGCTGCTCGCCTCGCGGCGCTGGCGGTGTAGGGCGCGGCGAGGCGCTCAGGACCACCGCGCGAACACCAGCAGCCACGCCAGATAGAGCGCCGCGACCAGCGCGGCGCCGGCGGCGTCGATGCGCGGTCGGTCGCCGCCGGGCTGGCGCAACCACCAGCCAAAGCGATCGCTCACCAACGGCACGAGCTGGCTGAGGATCAACACGCTGACGGCGTTGCCGACGAACAGCGCCAGCCAGAACGGCAACCCCGCCCGCGCTTGCAACAGCGGCCCCTGCACCAGCGCCCCGAACAGAAACACCACCGGATATAGCGCCAGCAGCACCAACATGTTCTGCTTCCACGCCTCCGGCGGCGCGCTGCCCGCGCCATCCATGCGGAACCACTGGTCGAACCCGGTACGCACGGTGCGGACGTGCGATTCGGCGGTGAACCGGTTCGCCTCAGCCAGCAGCGCACGCCGCTCTGGCGAGCCCAGCCATCCTTGCAGGTGAGCATCGGTGTCGAAGCGGAGGATGGCGACCCAGTCCTCCTGCACATCGGGGATCGGCGGTTCGAGCCGATAGCCCTGAAACCCGGGAGCTCGCGCCTGCGTAGCGGCGATGCGCTGCTCCCAGGTGCGAAACGCCGCCTCCTGCCCCGGCACGATCCGGGTGGAGACGATGACCGAAACGGATTCGGCCGGGCCGCTGCGATCGGCGCGCACCAGGTGACCGTCATCGCGGCCGACCAGCATCGGCTGCGCTTCGGCCAGCAGCCGCTGGCGGTCGTCCGAGCGCAACCAGGCGAGCGCATCAGCGGTGCTGGCGAAGCGCTGGAGAATGACCCAATCCACCTGCTCCGGCGGACGGGGCGGAATCACGCGATGGTCTTCGAGACCCGGGAAAGCAGCCACGACATCGCTAATGCGCTGCTGCCACTGGGCGAACGCGTCGTACGACGCCGGCGCCACCCGCGTCTGGGTGACCACCGTGACCGCTCCATCGTCAGGCGCCGCCGCGCCATTCCCGGCCGCCAGAGGCCGCTCCTCGATCGCCACGGTCTGCCCTTTCCGGCCGCTCCGCAGCGGCTCCGCCCTTGCCATGGCCGCAAGATCATCCCCAAGAATTTGACCGTTTACGTTGATTTCGCCTCGCCGGCGGCTGTTTACACTGTCGGCTTTCGACCGCTTGCGCGAACCGGCGCATCAGTATACTGTGCATGGGTTCATCATACGGCTTCGGGCGACCGGCGGCGCGAGCCGCGCAGCAGGAATCAACGGCCATGAATCTCAATACCATCGAGGAAATCCGGCCGGCCAGGCTGGATTTGGGCGCGGCAATCGAATGGGACGACGGCGATGCCTGGTTGGCCGGCGGCACCTGGCTCTTTTCGGAGCCGCAGCCCAACCTGCGCCGATTGCTGGATCTGCAAACACTCGGCTGGCCGCCTCTGATCGTCGACGAGGAGGGGTTGCGCATTGCCGCAACCTGCACCGTCGCCGATCTCGCCGCTTTCGCGCCGCCGCCCGACTGGACGGCGGCGTTTTTGATCGGCGAGTGCTGCCACGCCTTCCTGGCCTCGTTCAAGATCTGGAACGCCGCCACTGTAGGCGGCAACATCTGCATGGCCCTACCCGCCGGACCCATGATCACGCTGACCTCGGCGCTGGAAGGGCGCTGCGAAATCTGGCGGCGCGACGGAACCACGGAG
Organism: Thermomicrobiales bacterium; assembly: GCA_020847015.1. Taxonomy (GTDB): domain Bacteria; phylum Chloroflexota; class Chloroflexia; order Thermomicrobiales; family UBA6265; genus CADCWF01. Next base: position 14,410 of record JADLCW010000156.1, read on the forward strand.
ATGCTGCCGGTCGCGGAGTTCGTCACCGGCTCCCACGAAAACGCGCTGCGACCGGGCGATCTGCTTCGCGCGATGCATCTGCCGGCGACGGCCCTGCGCAAGCGCGCCGCGCTGCGCCGCATGTCGCTGACTCACTTCGGGCGCTCGACGGCTTTCCCGATCGGAACCGTTGACCCCGATGACGGCTCCTTCCTGCTCACCGTGACGGCGTCCACCAAGCGCCCGGAGCAGCTCGCCTTCGACGCGCTCCCCACCGCCAGCGAGCTGCGCGAGCGCCTTCACGAGGCCATCCCCGACGCGCGGTATCACGACGACGTGCACGGGACGCCTGCCTATCGCAAGCACCTGACAAGTCAGTTTGCCGAGGAGATCCGCGGCGAATTGGCCGCCGATCGCCCATCCTGAGGACCGCGCCATGAGCTATCGCATCAATGGCCGAACGTTTTCGGCCGAACCGCAACCCGGTCAGTGCCTGCGCACGTTCCTTCGGGATCTCGGCTGGTTCGGCGTCAAGAAGGGGTGCGACGCCGGCGACTGCGGAGCCTGCACGGTTTGGCTGGACGGCGTTCCATTTCACAGTTGCCTCGTTCCCGCTGTTCGCGCCGCCGGCCGCGAGGTCACCACGATCGAGGGGCTGGCCGGGGATGACGGGTTGCATCCGATGCAACAAGCCTTCCTCGACGCGCAGGGGTTCCAGTGCGGTTTCTGCACTGCCGGCGCGATCATGACCGCGGCCAGTCTCACCGAGACGCAGAAGCGCGATCTGCCGCGCTCGCTGAAGGGCACGCTGTGCCGCTGCACCGGCTACCGCTCCATCGAGGACGCCGTCCACGGCATCGCGACGGTCGAGCCTGAAGCGGCCGGCGCCTCCTGCGGCGCCAAAATCGGCGCGCCAGCCGGTCCGGCTGTCGTCACCGGGACCGCGCGCTACACCATGGACGCCGACTTCGAGGGGATGCTGCATCTCAAGCTGGTTCGCTCGCCGCACGCCCATGCCCGAATCGTGTCGATCGACAAGAGCGCCGCGTTGGCCGTGCCGGGAGTGCATGCCGTCTACACCTGGGAAGACGTGCCGCGCCGCCTCTACACCACCGCCATCCACGACGACCATCGCGTCGATCCCAATGACACGTACCTGCTCGACAACGTGGCTCGCTTCGTCGGGCAGCGGGTAGCGGCGGTGCTGGCCGACAGCGAAGCCGCCGCCGAGGAAGGTTGCCGGCGCGTCGTCATCGCGTACGAACCACTGCCGGCAGTGTTCGATCCGGAGGAAGCGATGCGCGCCGGCGCGCCGGTGCTGCATGACAAGGGCGGCGATTCCTTCATCCGCCGACCCGAGCGCAACGTGTTGCTCGACATTCACGGGTCCGTCGGCGACATGGACGCCGGGTTCGCCGAGGCCGATGTCGTGCACGAGGCGACCTACTCCAGCCACCGTGTGCAGCACGTTCATCTGGAAACGCATGGTTCCATCGCCTGGATCGATGAGCGCGGCCGGCTCAACGTACGCACCAGTTCGCAATCGCCCTTCATCGCCAAGGACAAGCTCTGCTTTCTCTTCGCGCTCCATCCAGAGAACGTGCGCGTGTTTTGCGAGCGGGTCGGCGGCGGGTTCGGCGGCAAGCAAGAGGTGCTGACCGAGGATCTCTGCGCGCTGGCCGCGCTTAAAACCGGCCGCCCGGTGAAGCTGGAGTTCACCCGCGAAGAAGAATTCACCGCCACCTCCACCCGCCACCCGATGCGCGTGACGGTGAAGTTGGGCGCGCGGCGCGACGGTACGCTGACAGCGATGCAGATGCGGGTCGTCTCCAACACCGGAGCCTACGGCAATCACGGCGGTGAAACGCTCTATCACGCGTGCGGCGAGTCCGTCGCGCTCTACCGCTGCCCCAACAAGCAGGTCGACGGGTGGGCCGTCTACACCAACACCGTGCCGTCCGGGGCCATCCGCGGCTACGGGCTGACGCAGACCGTCTACGCCGTGGAGTCGGCGATGGATGAACTGGCGCGGGCGCTCGGTTGCGATCCGATCGCGCTGCGCCGCCGCAACGCGGTCCGCCCGGGCGACGCGCTGGTGTCGCTGGGCGAGGAGGCCAGCGACGTCGAATTCGGCAGCTACGGTCTCGACCAATGCCTCGATTTCGTGGCTGAGGCGCTGGCGCGCGGCAATGGCGTCATGCCGCCGGCCGGCGATGATTGGCTGATTGGGCAAGGCGTCGCCATCGCCATGCACGACACCGCGCCCCCCACCGAGCATCGCTCCGAAGCGCGTCTCGAACTGGAAGCGGACGGCCACTACCGCCTCGCCATCGGCACCGCTGAATTCGGCAACGGCACGACCACGCAGCACGCTCAGATCGTCGCCGCCACGCTCGGCACGACCACCGACCGGGTGCGCATCGTTCAGTCCGATACAGACCAGACGGGATACGACACCGGAGCCTTCGCCAGCACCGGCACCTTCGTCGCCGGCAAAGCGGTCGCGCTCGCCGCTGCCGCGCTGCGCGATCGCGTCGTGGCCTTTGCGGCGGAAATCATGGGCGTGCCGGCCGAGGCGTGTTTATTGGAAGCGGATGCCGTCATCCACGATGCCGGCCGCATCGAACTCTGCGATCTGGCGGCGCGCGCCGAGGCAGCCAACCGCCATCTCGCGATCGCCCGCAAGGGGTACGGCTCTCCGCGCAGTCTCGCCTTCAATGCGCAGGGATTGCGCGTCGCCGTCCATCGCAGCACGGGAGAGGTCGTCGTGCTGCAAAGCGTCCACGCCGCCGATGCCGGGGTTGTGATCAATCCGCTGCAATGCCGGGGGCAGGTGGAAGGAGCCGTGGCGCAGGCGTTGGGCTGGGCGCTGCTGGAGCGGGTGGTCATCGACGAGCGCGGCGCGGTCGTCAACCCGCAGCTTCGCAATTACCGCATCCCGGCCTTTGCCGACGCCCCTCGCACCGAGGTGTTCTTCGCCGATACGCACGACGCGATTGGCCCGCTGGGAGCCAAGGGGATGGGCGAGTGCCCGATCAACCCGGTTTCGCCAGCTCTCGCCAACGCGCTGGAAGACGCCACCGGAATTCGGTTCCGCGATCTCCCCTTCACCCCGGATCGCATCTACGGTCCAATCGTCACTGCCGGATAGCGCAAACCGGGGCGCCGCTGGCGGCGCCCCGATTCGATCGCGTAGTGTCGCTCAGGCCACGACCTCAGCCACCGCGTCGGCGACGATGCCGGCGATTTCGTCCGCCTCGGTCGGAGTCGTCACCAGCGGCGGGGCCACGCCCACGAAGTCGGCTCCCCCGCGCAGCAGCAATCCGCGCCGCCGGGCGGCATCGTAAACGGCCTTCCCGATAGGCTCGTGGAAGGCGACGCCACGCAGCATCCCTACCCCGCGGATCTCGCCGATCGCCGGCTGGGTGGCAGCGACCTCCCGCAGGCGGTTCGCCAGATGCTCCCCCACCCGCTCGGCATTGCCGATCAGGTCGTTGTCCAGCAGCATGCGAATGGCGGCTTCGCCCACCGCGCACGAGACCGGGTTGCCGCCGAAGGTGTGCCCGGCCCAGAACTGGACTCCCTCGTCCGGCTCTCCCCAGAATGCGCTGGCGATCTTGTCAGCGACCAAAATCGCCGAGAGCGGCGCGTAGCCGCCGCTGATGCCCTTGCCGCAGCAGATGATGTCCGGCCACGCGCCGACCCGTTCCGAGGCGAACAACCGCCCGGTGCGGCCGAACCCGGTGATAATCTCATCGTGGATCAGGACCACGTTGTACTGGTCGCAGATTTCGCGCAGCCGCGGGAAATACTCCTCCGGCGGCATCTGCACTCCCGCCGCCAGCATGATCGGTTCGGCGATGACCGCCGCCACTGTTTCCGGATGCTCGCGCACGATGGCGTCCTCGATCAGATCGAGACAGGCCAGCGTGCAGCCGTCCAGGCGCTTGCAGGCGGCGCAGCCCGGGCGCGCCGGCGGCTGCACGTGAATGACGCCACCCGGCAGCGGGTCGAATCGCCATTTCCATTCGGTCTGGCCGGAGGCGGCGATGGCAAATCCGGTGCCGCCGTGATAGCCGAGATAGCGCGAGATGACCTTGAACTTGCGCCCGTGACCGCGCTGCAGGTGATACTGGCGGGCCATCTTGATGGCTGCTTCAGTGGCCTCGGAACCACCGGTGAAGAACTTGACGGTGGTGTACTGCTCCGGCGTGATCTCGATTAGCAGATCGGCCAGGCGCAGCGCGGCCGGATTGGTCGCCATCGTCGGCGCGGTGAAGGCGATTTGCCGCCCCTGCTCGGCGGCGACATCGACCAGCGCCTGCACGCCGTGGCCAAGGTTGGTGGTGAACACCCCTGACAGACCGTCGATATAGCTCTTGCCGAACACATCGAAAACGCGGATGCCTTCACCCCGCTCCAGGATGAGGGGATCTTGCCCGAATGACTTCATCTGGTTGAAGTCGACCATCACTCGGTTCGTTGTCGGAATCGTCAACTCCTCGACCACCGCGTCCTCCTTCTCTCGCCGCCGGCGACGCCGTCGGTCGGCATCAAGCGCGCTTCGCCGCGTTTTGGGTCACTCCGGACCCGATCCGTCCACCGGGCCGTCGCGCGTCTCGCCGCCGCCGAAACGGCGGGACAGCTCGTGTGCGACAGCGACCACGCTCGGCGCGCAGATCGCCAGTTGCTCCGGGGTAAAGCGACCGGCCGGCCCGGTGACGCTCATGGCGAACAGCGGTTCTCCGCCGGCCCCCGTTACGGCGACCCCGAGGCAACGCACCCCCGGCGACGCCTCTTCCTCATCGATGCTGTATCCACGCTCGCGCGTGTGGCGCAACTCATCGTGAAACGCGGTTCGGGCCGCCACATCGCGCGGCCAAACGTGGCGTGCGTACTCGTCCGCCGTTGCTTCGGACGAGACGGCGAGGATCGCCTTCCCCAGTCCGGTCAGATGCGGCGTGGCGCGCGTGCCGACGCGGGTTGAGACGCTGACCACCTGGGGGCTGTCGATCTTGTCCACATGGACGATCTCCCACCCGTCGAGCACCCCGAGATGAACCGCCTCGCGCGTCTCCCGCGCCAGCCGTTCCATCTCCGGTCGCACCTCGCTGAAGAGATCGCCCCGATCCCCGGCGCGCACCAGCGCCCGAAATCGCAGCCCCAGCCGATATTCGGCGGTTCCGGCGATCTTTTCCGCCCAGCCGCGCTGCATCAGCGCGTTGAGCAAGCGGTGCGTGGTGGTCCGGTTGATGCCGACGCGCGCAGCGATGTCTCGCGCCGCGAGCGGGCGTTCCTCCCGGATCAGCGCCTCGACGATCGCCAGCGCCTTGTCGACCGAGCGCACCGTTGTCCGCTCGTCCGTTCGCTCAGCTTTCGATTCTGTCGCCACCAACCGTCCCCGATGCGAACAATCACCAGATCGCGGTTCGCCATGGGGACATGCTACGGGTTGAGCGATGACTCGTCAATCGGCAACCGCGGCCGCCGCCGAGCGCGGGGCGGAGCGATCCTCCCGGGCGACGCGCACTCTGTAGTATGGGCTGAAGCGATCGAACATGGTGACGAGAAGCGTCAGCAGCAGGAGTGAAAACAGCAACGCCGGTCTGTCGATCGATCCGGCGCCGATTGGCCGCAGCGCGAAGAACAGCACCGCGGTGGCGCCGTTCACCGCCGCCATCACCACGAATTCCACCAACGCGGAAGACCACAGCACGCCGCGGCGCACCAACTCGTGGCTGACTGCGGTGTTGACGATGACCACCAGCGCCACACCAAACACTGTCTGTCCCACTGTGATGGAGACATTCGGCAGAATGCGGGAGAAGATGGTCGTCACCAGCGCCACGAGGGCAAATTTCTCGAACAGCGCGGTATCGAACAGGCGATTGGCTCCGGCGCGCCGCTCAACGTTCGCCGCTTCCGGCGAGACCTCGCGCTCATCGGCGGCAGCGGCAAATCGCGGCGGCCAATCGAAGGGCGGGCAGAGCGTGGCGATCGCGCGACGGGCGATGACGATCGCGGCAACGACCGCGAGAACCACCGCCACGACAATGCCCGTCCGCTCCCGTGCGATTTCCAGCCACCTCATATCGACCGGAACGCCGAAGAGATGCTCCTTGATGGCGTCGGTGGCGTCCAGTTGCGCGATGTGGATCCAGTATTCCTGCGGAATCTTGATGGCGACCCAAATGACGAAGGCCGCCCCGATGACCAGGGGGACCCCCATGCGGCGCGGGTTCCAGCGCACCCGCACGCCCTCATAAAAGAGGAAGAAATACTCGAAGGTGTTGGGAAACAGCAGCAGCAACGGGCGGGCCTGCAGCAGCTCGAAAAAGAGGACGCCCACCATCCGGAAATAGTAGAGCAGCCGACCCATGCGAAAGGCGTCGAGATTGACCCAGAGGCGCAGCATCGTCAGATACTGGATTGAGAGATAGTAGATATCGAGCGCCTTGTCGTAGCTTTGATAGGCGTCCAGACTGAGCGTGGTGTACGCCTGCAGAATCGACTTGTCGACCCCGTCGATGACCAGCGCGGCGATGCTCGCCGGCAGCGGATAGCGAGGGATCGCCAGCGGCACGAGCAGCCGCGCGCCAATGACCAAGAGCAAAACGATGAGATTGCTCGCGTCGGTCGTCATGCTCGGATCATCGCCCCGTTGCTCCGTCCGGCCCATCCGGCCGCGTTGGTTCGACTCGTAACCGGAGGTTCGCGTCGCGCCATCGTGACGCGAACCATATGGTGGCTTGGTCGGCCTCGTGGCTAACGGCAGGTCACGCGCCGTTTAGCCAGCCAGCAGCCGCGCCTTCGCGGCCGAGAACTCGTCCTCGGTGAGCAGCCCTTGCGTGCGCATTTCACCAAGCTGCCCGAGTCGAGCCATCAGATCCGGCTCGCCACCCGCGGCCGGCGCCGGAGTCTGAGGCAAAGCGGATTGCAACTGCTGCGTTTGCAGCGTCTGCAACTGCGCCTGCATGTCCTGCACGTTGGCCTGCAAGTCGGCCTTGGCTTGCGCATCCGCCTGGGCTTGCTGCTGCGCCTGTTGCTGCGCTGAGGCTCGCTTCGCCGATGACCCGCTCACCTTATTGGAAACGACGGTCGCCGTTCCCGCGATCACCGCTGTTTGCGCCACTGTCCCAACCAAACCGGGACCACGACGACCTGGGCCACGCCGAAACATTGCGTTCTCCTCTCCGAATCGTTGCGCCGCTCTCGTGCCCGGTCGAATCAGACCGGGGTTTCTTCTTCTTCGAGTTCCTCCAGCGCGGCCTGCAACTCGTCGATGATGAAGCCGGGGATGCGCTCGCTGAGCACCAGCTCGCCGCCGGAGGCGCGCACCGCGTCGGAGAACCGCTGCGCCCAGACATTTTCGAAGAGCATCACGCCGGCCGACGAACCCGGCGCCATTGCGGCCGTCAGCACCTCGATATCGTCTTCCGAGAGCATCTCGGTGAGTCCGGAGGCGATGTCGTCGAGCCCGAGCGTCTTGCCGAGAGCGGCGGCCTCGCTCCAGGCAATCTCGCCCTGCGCGTTCTTGCGCGCGAATACGAGATCCACGATGCGGATGGTTCCGTTCTCGACCAGCTCCCGCAGTGCGCTGACGACATCGCTCGACACCTGCTCGCCGCTGAAGCGAACCACAATCAGTTCCAGGGGGGCGAATGGCACGGTCACACGTCTCCTTACGCGCGTCGGTCGCGCCGCGGACGGGGACGCGACAGCGCCCCCGCCCGAGTCGATTACGCCTCGCCGAACGCCTCGCGCAGCTTCGCTTCCTGCTCGGTGGACAGGTTGGTTTCGATCACCTCGCCGTGCAGCCCGGCATCCTTCAGCGCCTGGGCGACGCGATCCACCACCTCGTTGGAGGTGAGCAGGAATAGCGCGGAGGTGCCGGGCGTGACCCGGTCGCGCACGCTCTTGATGAAACTGTCGCTGATGCCGAAATCGGAAAACCGGCCGGCCAGCGCGCCGGAGACGGCTCCGATCGCCGCGCCGAGGAAGGGCATGAAGAAGATCAAGCCCAGCAGCATTCCCCAGAACGCGCCGCCAAGCGCTCCGGCGCCGGTCGCGTTGCTCATCTCGTGCGTGCGGGGCTTCTTGGCCCCTTCCGGCCAGGAGACGGTCGCGGCATCCTGAATGGTGATCAGCCGCTGCGGTTCCAGCCCGCGCAGCACATCCAGCGCGCGCTCAGCCCCGTCGGGGCTCTCAAACTTGGTTACGGTCAACGTCGCCATCGAAAGGCTTCCTCCTGTTTCGTGCGCCGCTCGGCGGACCCGGCCCAGTTGCCCGGTCGCGACCGGCGCTTCACTACGCCCGACGCCTCCATGGTGGGTCGCGGACGCCATAAGACCCGACTACTCCGGCGCGTCGGGTCACAATGACCATACTACGGGTACAAGGAACACTGCGACGAGGAAGTACACCACCATCACCGCCAATCCCAGTTTCCAGTAGTCGCCGAACCGATAACCCGCTGGTCCCATCACCATCATGTTGGCCGGCGTGGCCACCGGGGTCAAAAGCGCCGCCGCCGCGGCGACGTTGACGCACATCAGCAGCGGCAGCGGCGAGAGTCCTGTTTCGTGGGCAATCGAGACGGCGATCGGAAACACGACCAGCGCGGTGGCGGTATTGCTGATCAACTGGCCGAATACGGCAGTAATCAGGAACAGACCGATCAGCAGGAGAGTAGGTCCGCCATCGCCGACCGCCTCGACAATGGCTTTGGCCGCCATCTCGGCGACACCGGTTTCGGCGATCGCCGTCGACATCGGGATCATGCCGGCCACCAGAATCAGGGTCGTCCACGAGATCGACTGGTGGGCATGCGGAACGGACACCACTCCCAGCACCACCATGGCCATCGCCGCCAGCAGGCAGGCGACGGCGGCCGGCACGATGCCGGTGGCCAGCAGCACGACCATGGCGGCAAGCACGACCAGGGCGGGAACCGCACGCGGCCCCAGTGGCGCCGCCTGGCGGCGAATAGCGTCCGGGGCATCGACCAGCACGACATTGGGATCGGACGTCTGCTCGTCGAGCGCTTCCCACGGTCCTTGCAACAGCAGGGAATCGCCCGCTTTCAGCACGGTTGGCGTGGCGCCCAGATCCTCGCCATGGCGCTGCACCGCCAAGACGACCAATTGTCCGCTCTCGGTCACCATGCCGGGGAACACCTCTGCCCCGATCAGGTTCGAGCGCGGCGCGACGACCACTTCGGCGACCCCCACATCTCGGCCAACCAGCGCCGACTTGCCCGGCTTTCCGACGTCTCGAA
>JADLCW010000157.1 GCA_020847015.1 Thermomicrobiales bacterium
ACATTGCGGGGCAAAGCAAGGCGAACCCGGCCGGGGCGATCCTCTCGGCGGCGCTGCTGCTGCGGCTCTCATTGGGACTGGAGGAGGAAGCGCAGGCAGTGGAGCATGCGGTCGCCGGCGCGATCGCAGACGGTTGTCGCACGCCGGATATTGCGGCCGGCGGGCCCGCCGTCACGACCCAAGAGTTCGGCGCGACTGTTGCCGAGCGCATCGCCGTCGCCTGAACGCGGCATTGAAGCGCAGAAGTCGCTGTCCTGCGCGGCGCCCGAGACGATCGATCGCAAGCGCTCTTCCTCGTCTGTCGCTCAGTCTCCGAGTCTGCCGCTCAGTCTCCGAACGGGACGATCGCGTAGGACTCCAGCTCGGGATACGACTCGTCCACGCGCAGGGTGACGATCTCGATCTCCTGCACCGGGAAGGATCCGAAGTCGGCGTCGCGCCAGTGCTGAAGGGTCTCGGCCAGGCGCAGAGTCGGCGCCTCGGCGGTGTAGTGCGCCAGCGTCACCAGCGGCAGATAGGCGAAGCGGGGCGCCCGGGGGATGGCAGCCAGTTCGAAGAGGCGCTGATGGATCGGAGCGCAGGCTCCGTCGTCGCGCACTTCGAGAAACGCCGCATCCTGAAATGAGTTGACGCCGCCAAGCCCGATCTCGAACGGTCGGCGTTCGGCGACCGCCTCGGCGGCCGCAGCAGTGAATTCCTCCAGTCGCAGCGGCGAAATCTCATCGGGGCGCTGCGGCGTCTCGACGAGAAACCCCAGTTCCTGCAACGTGACGTGCAGAAACGCATCCGGGTGAACGCGAACGAACGGGAATGCCGCCAGTTCCGCTCGGCAGCGGGCAAGCTGGTCGACGCGCAAGACATCCACGGGTACGCGGATGATGGCCATCACGAATGAGCCGGAGCGCGATCGCCAGTCTGGGTTGTCGTGCCGGCCATCGACGACATGGGTGTAGGTGCGGAACGTCTGCCAGATGCGGCGATAGGCTGCCTCCTGCTCCATCCCCACGGAAGGGCCGCTCAAGACTCGATCCGCAGAACCTTGTAGATTGACTGCCCGCGGGGGGTCTGCACCCACGCTTCCTGACCGGGGCGCTTGCCGAGCAATGCGCTGCCAACCGGCGACTCATTCGAGATGAGCCCCCGGGTTGGTTTGGCCTCGATCGCGCCGACGATGGTGTAGCGCTCTTCGTCGCCCTCGATCTCCACGACGACGGTGCTGCCCAGGCGAACGATGCTGGTGTCGCCGCGCGCCCGCTCGTCCAGAATTTCGGCGTTGCGCAGCAGCGTTTCCAGATCCGAGATGCGCTTCTCGTTCATCGCTTGGTCGTGCTTGGCGGCGTCGTAGGCGGCGTTTTCCCGTAGATCGCCGTGGGAGCGAGCTTCGGCAATGGCCGCGATGATCTGCGGCCGTTTGACCTCCCGCAATTCTTCCAGCTCGCTCTTGAGCCGTTCGAGTCCTTCACGGGTGACGGGTACGCGTTTTTCCATGAGGCTGCCCTTCAAAACGGAACACTCTGGCGATAGACGCGACCGGACGGGGCGCGTTTCGCCTCGCCCGGTCAGTGGCGCCGTAACGGCCGCGGCTCACTCGACCTCGAGCGTGCACTCGATTTCGACGGCGATGCGACCGGGCAAGGCGCCCATGCCGACGGCGGAGCGGGTGTGACGGCCGGCTTCACCAAAGACTTCCACGAAGAGATCGGAACAGCCGTTGATCACCTCCGGCTGGCGATCGAATTCGGGGCTGGAATTGACCATCCCGAGCACCTTGACCACCCGCGTAACCCGGTCCAGATCGCCCAGCGCAGCCTTGGCGGTGGCGATAATCTGCAGCCCGACCTCGCGCGCCACGGCGTAGCCCTGCTCGACGGTGACCTCGGCGTCGACTTTGCCGGTCGGAGCGTCGTCGCTCGGCCCCGTGCCGGAGATGAAGAGCAGATTGCCAGTTTGCACCCACCGGACGTAGGTGGCGACCGGCTGCACCGGCGCGGGGAGTTCGATGCCGAGATCCTGGAGCCGCTGTTCGACCTGCACGATCCACCCTCCTAAAAAACCATATCGTTGCCGAACCCGGCGCGCACCCCGCTCGCCGGGAGCCTTGGGACCAAAAACGGACGCGCGAGGCGCACCGGGACGACTCAGACGCGCTGGGCCAGCGCTGCCCCAATGCGTTCCACGGCGGTTGCCAGCGCCGTATCGCCGGTGGCGAAAGAGAGCCGTACGTGCCCTTCGCCGGCCTCACCGAAGGCGACCCCAGGCGTGACCGCCACATGCGCCTCGCGGAGCAGGAAATCGGCCGCTTCGGCGGAGGTCATCCCCGTCCCGCGAACGTCGGCAAAAGCGTAGAAGGCGCCTTCGGCGGGCGAACAGGCGATGCCAGGGATCGCGCTGAGACCCGAGGAAACTGCCTGGCGGCGGCGGTCCCAGGCGGCGACCATCTCACCGATGAACGCCTGGGGACCGGTCAGTGCGGCGACGCCGGCCGCCTGCACGAATGAGGTCGCGCAGGTGGCCGAGTGGCTGTGCACCTTGGCGATCTGGCTGATATAGGGTGTGGGACCGGCGACATAGCCAAGTCGCCAGCCGGTCATCGCGTAGGCTTTGGAAAGCCCGTTGAACACCAGCGTGCGCTCGGCCATGCCATCGAGCGTGGCGACGCTGGTGTGGGTGCGCCCGTCGTAAAGAATCTTCTCGTACATTTCGTCGGAGAAGACCAGCAGATCGTGGGCCTGGGCGAAATCCGCCAGCGTCGCCAGTTCATCCCGCTCGAACACGCGGCCAGTCGGATTATTCGGCGAGCAGACAATGATGACTCGACTGGCCGGGGTGACGGCGGTCTCCAGCGCCTCGCGCGTCAGGCGGTAGTTGTCGTCCGGGTCCAGCGGCGTCGGTACGGCGCGACCGCCAGCGAGTTCGACCATCGGCACGTAGGAGACCCAAGCCGGTTCCGGCACGAGCACATCGACACCGGGCTCGATGAGCGCCAGCGCCGCCTCGAAGAGCGCCTGCTTGCCGCCCGGAGTGACGACCACGCCGCCCATTGGCTCGACCACGATGCCGTTGTCGGCCCGCAGCTTCTCGGCGATGGCGCGGCGCAGGGCGGGAATGCCGGCCGAGGCCACGTAGTGGGTATCGCCGGCGTTCATGGCGTCGATCGCTGCCCGCCGAATGTGCTCTGGGGTGATGAAATCGGGGTCGCCGCCGCCGAGATCGATGACATCGATGCCTTCGGCCTTGAGCTGACGCGCCTTATCGGAGACGGCGAGTGTTGGCGAAGGAGCGAGGTTGCGTACGCGAGCCGCGGCGAAATCGCTCGGCGTTCGTTTGGTTGTGGCGGACACGGCTTCCTCCGGCGCGTCGCGGGGCGGCTGGGGATGGCAAACGATCGGGCGCGGCGCGCCCCGGCGAGGTCGAAATCCCGGTCCGATTCTAGCATGCGGCTTGCCCCGGTCCCGGTTGGAGACAGCGATCGTGCGCGCGGCTGTCCTGCGGCCGGATGGGACATTGGTAGCGTGATTAGCACTCAGGGTTGAAGAGTGCTAACGGCTGTGGTAGTCTGCCCGGTGGATTCGAGCGGCTATGCCCAAAGGGGGCATGGCGGTATCCGGAAGCTTTCGAAAGCAGGAGGTGCGGACAACGATGGCGAAGACAAGCGCAGTGGAAACCAAGACCAAACTGCAGCCGCTGGGCGATCGCGTGGTTGTGAAGCCAGCGGGCCGGGAAGAAACCACCAAGTCAGGCATCGTGCTGCCGGACACGGCGAAAGAGAAGCCGCAGCGGGGCACGATCGTCGCGGCCGGTCAGGGGCGCCGCGATGACGAGGGCAAGCGCGTGCCGCTGGATGTCAGCGTCGGCGACGAGGTGCTGTTCGCCAAGTACGCGGGCACCGAGTTCAAGCTCGACGAGGAGGATCTGCTGATCCTGGCCGAGAAGGACATCCTGGCGATCGTAAGCGAGTAACGCGGCCGGCGAGACGACATTCGGCGCGGCGGAGCCGCCGCGCGACGCAGGAGGACACCGACGATGCCCAAGATTATTGAGTTCAACGAAGCGGCGCGCGCGTCGCTGAAAGAGGGCGTAGACGTTCTGGCCAATGCGGTCAAGACCACGCTGGGGCCGAAGGGCCGCAACGTCGCCCTCGACAAGAAGTTCGGCGCGCCGACCGTGACCCACGATGGCGTGACCGTAGCGAAGGAAATCGAGCTCGACGACAACTTCGCCAACATGGGCGCCCAGCTTCTGAAGGAAGCGGCCACCAAGACCAACGATGTGGCCGGCGACGGCACGACCACCGCCACGGTGCTGGCCCAGGCCATCGTGCATGAGGGCATGCGCAACGTGGCCGCCGGCGCCAACGCGATGCTGCTGAAGCAGGGCATCGACAAGGCCGCCGAGGCGATCGTCGAGAAGCTGCAGGCGATGGCGACCCCAGTCAAGGGCAAGGCCGAGATCGCCCAGGTCGCGTCGATTTCCGCTGCTGACCAGTCCATCGGCAACCTGATTGCCGAGGTCATGGAGAAGGTCGGCAAGGATGGTGTGATCACGGTCGAGGAGTCCCGCGGGCTCGAGTTCGAAACCGAGTACACCGAGGGCATGCAGATCGACCGCGGCTACATCTCCCCCTACTTCGTGACCAACACGGAGCGGATGGAAGCGGAG
>JADLCW010000158.1 GCA_020847015.1 Thermomicrobiales bacterium
GCGCTGGATGTTGGCGAGGTCAACGTCGGTCAGTTCGACGTGACGATCCCAGGGCATCAGTGGCTCCGGCTCATGCTCCTCTACCGTCCCACCCGTGCCGATGATGGGCGTGCTGGGGGAGATCACGTAGTCCGCTCTGCACGTTGTAGGAACGTGATGAGCAGGAACTTCGTTGACAGCGCGCCGGACCACCCGCCGAATCGGTGTTCGCGTTCCCATGCCCACACGAACCGACCGAGCACCGCGCGGAAACGCCAACGACCAACTTCGAGGATCAGGCTCTTTCGTCTCCCGCGTTTGATCGACATCGCCGCCTCCTTCACCGCAAACACTACTTAGTTGTGTTTAATTCCACGCCATCGGCAGGCAGGCTAATTTTAACCCATAACCTGACAGAAATGGTATAATTCGGGCACGGCAAAGCCGGAGCATGGTTGCACCCACCTCCGGCACGACACCCCAAGAAAGGACCTTGAGATGCGCGACGATTCTACTCGGGTTACGTTTGTTTGTCGTCGGTGCGAAGAACCCTTTTCGCTGAGTCTGGCCGAGGCGAGAAAACGTAGCGGTACGTACTGCTCGATGGCGTGCCGACGCCCTCCCCAGATCATTCAACTTCACCCAACCGAACCGGGCGTGTCGATCATCGTGCTCGCAAACAACGACACGCCCGCCCTCATTTCGACGTGCGATGCCGAGCGAGTAGCAACGCGGTATTGGCGTGCCTCCTACGAAAACAAACACTGGTACGTGATTAGCAGCGCATCGTCTTCCGGTCCACGTGTTTCGCTCCACCGCTTCATCATGGATGCAGGTCCGAGGCAGATGGTTGACCATCGGTTTGGCGATGGGTTCGACAATCGCCGCGAGATGCTGCGCTTTTGCAACAACAGCCAAAACGGAGCCAATACCCCAAATCGAAAGCGGCCCACATCTGGATACTACGGTGTCTCCGTCGCCAATGGCGGGCTGATGTGGTATCGGAATCCATGGCAAGTCATCATGAGAGTTCATGGGAAGGTGACCTATCTCGGGAGATATGCAACGGCAGAAGAGGCGGCACGTGTCTATGACGCAAAGGCACGCGAGGTTTACGGCGAGTTCGCAACGCTCAATTTCCCTGATGAGGTTGAGCATGAGGACGCCGCCTAACGCCTTCACGCCGCCGCCCCCGGTCCGCCCGTGCCGACGAACCAGTTCACGCACGCCCTCGCGTGGAACACGCTGTAGCTGACGAGCGAGAGCACGTAGATCACCTTCGCCAGCGGCGGCGCGGTCACGGTAAAGTCGATCCAATCGAGCGCCCAATAGACGGCGAGCATCGCCAGCCAGAGCGCCTTGCTGCCCACCCAATCCCGCACCACCAGCCGCCACGGATCGTCTCCCGCCGTCTTGAGCAGCGCCCAGGCGAAGACGTAGGCGATCCCGGCGTTCGCGGCGAGCAACACCCATGTCGCATCCTGGATCGTCATGACGGCTCCTTATCGTGGTGCGCCGGGGGCCGGAGCGCGTCGGCGATGGACGGGCGGTCCGGCGGTTGCCGTCGCCGCAGGTCGGTTTGCAGCATCGCGACCTGCGTGTTGGTGCGCATCCGGTGCTGCAAGGGGTCGGTCTCGTCCCGGCGATACTGGCCCGGCCGGAGCCAGCCGAGGAAGGCACGCATCAATGACCGGGGCCATCGCGTTGCCGCCGAAACTCCCGGAGCTCGTCCGCGTCGCGCTCCTGCATCTTGGACAGCATCGCCCGCTCGGTGTCGATGATGTCGTCGATCCGTGCGCGGAGCTCTCGGTTGTCTCGCACCAGGTAGATGATCACGGCCGCCGCCATCAGGATCGCGACCGCCGGCCATCCGCCAGCCTGGTAGGCGTCCGTCGCGCTCATCCGCTACGTCCCGCATCGCCATAACGGCATCCCCTGCATCGACGTGTCCATATCCCCATTTGTGGGGACGCGCATCCTCCCCACGCTTGCTAGGGTTAACGCGGCCATGCGACTCATCCTCGCGTGGTGCCGGGAGCGGGTGGGTCCGAACCGCCCGCTCCCCCGGTGTCATCCCCGCCGCGGCCGGGCGGGGTCGGCGCTAGACGTTCGCCCTGCGATAGATCACCAGATACCCCCATTGATAGGTCGAGCCGCTGGTCAACGCCGTCCGGGTGTCGAGGTTGAACGAGGTCGATGACCGCGACGTTGGCCCGATCCCCGTCGTGAGCGACCGCGCGGCGCTGCTGTTCGGCGTGATCTGCACATCGAACGTCGCGCTCGGATACGGCGTAAAGAACGTGATGGTGATGAACGAGCCGGTCGCGATCCCCGTGCCCCCCGGTACGACCTCGATCTGCCCGCTGATGTCGTTGCCGGTGATCGATGCCGTGGCCGTGGTTCCGGCCGGCGCAAGCAGCGTATAACCGGGTTTCGGCCCTGCCGTCTCAATGCGTCCGGTGAACGGTCCCAGCGTGATCGTGGCGACGTCATCGTCCGCCGTGCCGCTGAACCCATTGGCGAAGACGAGGCGCTCGATTCCCGGCGCCAGCATCCGGTCACTGACCTGCACGCTGAGGCCCGTTGGGTTCCCGCCCCGTCCAGTCTGATCGATCCGGCGCGAGAGCTCCCGTTGCGGTTCGTACCCTAACGCCTCGCGCGTATGCTTCTCAGTCTCCATCGTCGGATCGATGATGCGCGGCGGTCTCATGTCTCGATCTCCGCGTTGCCAACCAACGTCGCGACGCCGCTCTCCGCGTCCACCGACCGACCGGTCACGGAGACCAGATACATTGCGTTCGCCGATGCCGACCAGACCCGGATGATGTCGCCCGTGCGGATTTCGGCCAGCAGCGGTTCGCGGTCGGAGAGTTTGAACGACACGGGGATCGTAGGCACGCCCCGCCGTTGCAGGTCGATCCGGGCGCGCGTCGCCAATGCCTGCGGACTCGAAAAGCCGTCGTACCGCGCCGTGCCCTGCCGGAGCCCATAGGTCTGCGCGCTGGCCGGATTGACGACGGCGGTTGTCGTCGCGTCGCGCCAGTTGACCTCGCCGCTTGCGACCAGCAGATCGTTGACGAGATTCGCCACGGTCGGCACGATCGACCCGCCCGCGATCTGATAGCCCTCGGCAAGCACGACATCGCCGGTCTTGTCCTCACCCAACTGCCGCCGGAAGGCGAACGCCACCAGCCAGTCGTCATCGATCGTGACGTCGAAGGCGTGTTCGGATTCCCGCGCCAGACCAGTCACCACGTTGAAGAGATCGTCCGCGTTCCAGGTGCGCGCGATCGGGTCGCCGTCCGTGTCCGCCTGGATGTCGTCGTAGGGCAGGTCATTGACGGCCAGGTCGGCGAACGCGCGGAGCACATGCGATCCCGCCGGGGCGCTGGCCTGCCGTTGCGCCTTCTTTGTGCGCCGCTTCTTCATCGCCCCGGCCATCGACTCACAGACGAGCTCAATCGATGCGCCGTCGATGTTGATATTCGTTGCCTCGATCTTTCCGGCCCACGGTCCCATCGTCGGGTGATCGAACCGGACATACGTGCCGAGGTAGTCGTCAATCCCCAGTAGCCACGCTTCGCGCGCGGAGAGCATCGCGGAGAGCCGTCCGGCGTTCGATGCGGGCCATGAGGCGGAGACCGAGGCGACCCGGAGTTCGCGTTTGTCCGACCACTGGCGGCCGGCGATGGTGAGCAGCGACAGTCCCGACGCGCCCATTAGCCGGAGTACCCCTCGACGTAGCGCGTCAGCACGCGAATCTCCCCCATCGCCGTCTCACTGACATAGAGGTTCGGCGTGCGGGTGGTGACCAGGTCGAAATGCACCACGCCGGGCGTATTGCCGTTGCCGCGCACCCGAAGCGTGACCTGTCCCGTTGGCGTGCCTTCCAGCGCGGTCAATCCGACACCCAGCGGGTACCAGGTATCCACCGCCGCCAGCGTCTGGAGGTCGATTTTCCCGGCGAGCAGCGGCGATTCGCTGATGTCGAATTCCATCTCGACGTCGAGCGCGACATCATCCGTGCGCGCCCAGACGCCGACGTCGTAGAACGCCCCGCCGACTAGATCGAACGTCGCGCTCTGATAGGAGGTTGCCCAGTCGCCGACCGGGGCGCTGTTGATCGTCGCCCGCAACGACCCGCCGATGCCATCCTTGGAGACTGCGCCGTCGTACGCCCAATCGACATCCACGCCGACCGTGGTCGTGGGCAGGCCGGTGCTCCACCCGGTGATGTTGCCATCGAAGCTGTAGTTCGTAATCAATTGCGTGGCCGGTTGTAGCGGCATGAATTCACGCGAGATCAGCGCGACCGCGTTGCCGTCCACGTCGAGCTCGTAGCGGTAGATGCGGACAGCCCAGCCGGCGCGATAGATCAGGTTGTCCGAGAAGTCGTAAACCGCGGCGAACGGCTCATTCGTCGCCGGGTCGGTGCGAATGACCAGTTTCTCGGTGAGTTTGAGGTGCAGGCTGTGCCCATCGCCGCCGACTCGCACGAGATCGTAGGGTGGCGTCTTGTCCGCTTCCGCGCCGCCGCCCAGGCGTAGGATCATGTTGGCGTCGTAGATTTCGTGCGCGCTGCCGACCGCGAAGATCGACGACGACGTATTGCTGTACGCCTCCAGGTCTTCGTAGAGGATCAGGACGTCGTTGGTCCTGACTTCGACCTCATCGCTATTGAGCACGTCGCGGCTGATCGTGTAGGCGTCGGCGACGGTGGGCAACGTCTCGAACGAACTGGTCAGCGTCGCCACCGTGCCGGTGTTGCTGGCGATCGTCATCGTCTTCGGGACGGCGGTCGAGGTGTTGTCGAACTTGATCTGCCCGCCCGCCCATTGGTTCGTGACCCACGTCTCCGCGCTATCGGTCACCGTGGTCGAGGTCCGCGCCGTGACCGAGCCCTCATCCTCGATGGTCTGTTCGATCGACACCCCATCGTAGGGCAAGGCGAACATGCCGAACCGCGTCGGATTGTTGACCGCGTTGAGATCGATGTACTGGGCGGCGATGTCGGTCAGGCTTGCGTAGGTGTCCTGGTTGGTCGCGATATCGGACCACTGTTCGCCACCGGAGCCCTTCCAGGCAAACACGGCCTTACCGATGCCGTTCTTATTCTTGAACCGGTAGTCGATGTACGCGCCCTGCAACCGGGACGGGATATACGTGCTCATCCCGTCGCCGCTCCGGTCATCCTTGTAGCCCTTGGCCTGCCGCTTCTTCCGGCGAGCGCGGGGCAGCGGCCAGTAGTTGGCGGTATGCCCGCCGCCGCTGCCGGAGTTCCACGGACCGAGTTGCGAGAAGCGGTCGTTATTGTCGAGGTAGGTATCCGGCCCCCATCCGCCCGGCGTCAGTTGCCCCGGCCACACGTTGTCACTTGGCTCGTAATAACGGTTCTGCCGGTAGACCCCGCGATGGATCGTTTCCGTGAGCGCGGTATCGACCACGTAGTTCCGCACACCGTAGCGTTCGATCCGATAGGAATCGCCAACGGTCGGATTCGCCGCGAACGAACTGGTAAAGGTGATTGTATCGGCGGTATTGCTCTGCACGGTCATCGTCGTCGGATTGGCGGTGCCGCCACCGAAGAAGACGACAGTCGCGCCCTCCAGTTGGTTGACGCCCCAGCCGGTCGCGTGTGCGTTATCGACGATGCTTGACGCCCCCGTCGTCGTGACCCGGCCGCCGTCCGCGAAGATTCCGCTCATCCAGATCACGAACGTCGAGTCGGTGTCCGGCTGCGTGCTCCAGTTGCGCGCGACGGTGATGACCGTGCCGGTGTTGCTCGCGATCCGTCGTCGCTGACCCGCCCCGGTGCCATCGGTGATCTGGATGTAGCCGTTTCGCCAGCGGTTGATCTCCCACCCGGCGCCACTCATCGTCAGTGTGGCCGCGCCGCCTGCCGTAGCGGTCCCTGATGCGCCCTCCAGGTCAAACGCGATGTAGGTGTCACGGGTGCCCGTGCGCAGGCTCATCGTGCCGGGGGCGTTCGCGCTGGGGTTGCCGTAGATCACATCGACCGTGATCGTGCCGCCCGCCTTGATCGCGCAGGTGAACCAGCAGAGCGTGCGCTTGGTGTTGAAGTTGACCAGCGTCCGGTTGAACTCTTCGCCCTGGTAGCGGATGCGCACGTCGTTGCCGCTGCTCAGCGCGTCCGATGCCGTCACCCACGCGGCGGTATCCCCCAGATCGATGCAGACCGGATGATCGTGCCAGTCCTCGGTGCTGGCGTTGCCGATGGTGACCTGCCGTCGCCACTTCCAGCCGACCGCCGCCGTCTCCGAGGCGCGCTGTGTGATCGGGGTGATCTCGAATGTCGGATAGGCTTTCGCTTTGCCGTCGTTGATGAGCGCGACGGCGCTGCTCTGGGTCATCGTGACGGTACTGCTGGTCTCATCCCGCGTCCGCCAGAACGGGTCCATCGCCATGAAGGTGACCGGCAGGATTTGCACCTCGCCGTCACCCACGAACGACGCGCCCGGATTGAGCACGATAGCCTCGCAGGAGACGATCGTGCCGTCGTTCATCTGCGCGGTCAGCGTGCGCGGGTTCTCGTTCATCGGGTCGAGGATGCCAACCAGCGTTTGGAACGCATCCTCGATGGTGGCGTTGCTGCCGGTGTAGCCGAACTGGACGGCGATGGCGCGGGGGGAGACGGTCGA
>JADLCW010000159.1 GCA_020847015.1 Thermomicrobiales bacterium
AACGACCGTCTTGCCGATTGCCGGATCGCGCGCTACGCTGCTGCCGCGGCCGATGGCCGCTCCGTTGATGCGTGCCGCCATGCATCCAAGGCTGGCTGCCGGACGATCGCCAGCCAATCGGCGAGCGGCGCCTCGGGGCGAAGGAGGGGTTGGGTGGAAACCTACAACGTGTATATGGATGAGGCCCCGGTCACCAGCGACGCTGACGGTGAGGAAAGCTGGGAAGTCGAGTTTCGCGTCGTGCCCAACAGCGCCGACGACGGCGATCCAGAAAACAACGCCGTGCTAGCTGGCCTCGACCTGATTGACCTCATTAATTTGCGCGATGCCCTCCAGCAAGAAATTGACAACTTCGCCCTTGGAGCGCTGGAGGCGCAGGTCAGCGACGATAGTGACGGCGAAGAGTAGCTGAAGCCGCAGTCACGACGCATCGGCGGCTTGGGTGCTTCTCCTGTCCGCTGGTTCATTCTTGCGCGGCGCGCGCCTTCTCTGGAGTCCAGCGATATCGTTCCAGCAACCATGCCTGCACATCGAACCGCGGCCGATCGTCGGTGGGCTCCACCGGGAGGTACGAACCACTCGACTGCAACTCCCGCGCATTGACGGTATCGCGAAGATAGGCCGGCAGCAATTCACTTCGGATTCGCCGCGCAATCTCCTGATCGTCGATCGGAAACACGACCTCGACCCGACGATCGAGGTTGCGCTCCATCAGGTCTGCGCTGCCCAGGTACAATCGGTCGTTGCCGCCATTGCGAAACCAGTAGATGCGGCTGTGCTCCAGGAAGCGGCCAACGATGCTGACTACCCGAATCGTTTCACTCCAGTCCGGCACACCCGGTCGCAGGCAACATTGTCCGCGTACGATCAAGTCGATTCGCACCCCGGCCCGTGATGCCGCATACAGCGCCCGGATCACCTGCCGGTCGACCAGCGCGTTGACTTTGATGATGATGTGCCCGCGACCATCCGCCCGGTGGGCGGCAATTTCGCGCTCGATCGCCTCCAGCACGCGCGCCCGCACGTGGTTCGGAGCGACCCACAGCGCGCGATAGTGCTCGCGTGCGGCGTAGCCGGTAAGGGCGTTGAACAAATCGGTGACATCGGCGGCCAGATCCTCGCGGGAAGTCAGCAGCCCCAGATCTTCGTAGAGGCGCGCCGTGGCGGCGTTGTAGTTGCCGGTCGCCAGATGAACGTAGCGCCGCAGCCCATCAGCCTCTCGCCGCACCACCAGCGTCGCTTTACAGTGCGTTTTCAACCCGGCAAGCCCATAGGACACGTGAACGCCGCGCTGTTCCAGTTCCTCCGCCCACCCGATATTGTTCTCTTCGTCAAACCGGGCCTTCAGCTCGACCAGCACAGCGACCTGGGTGTCTTCGCTGCGGGCGTCGATCAGCGCGGGAATTAGCGGGGAGTCGCGACCGATCCGGTAGAGCGTCTGCTTGATCGCCACTACGTCGGGGTCGTTGGCGGCGGCGCGGACGAAGTCGGTCACCGCGGCGAAGGTTTGATACGGATGGTGAACCAGCACATCCCGCTCGCGCAGGGTAGCGAACACATCCGGTTCCGGATCGCCCGGCTGCGGACTCAACCCCGGCACGGGAGCCGGCACGAAGGGCGCATCTTTCAGGTCCGGGCGGTCCAGCGCAGTCAACTCGATCAGATCGCCCACGGCCAGCGGGCCATTCACGACATACAACTCGCGCTCGCTGGCGAACAGGTGCGCCACCAGCCATGCCCGCACCGGCACCGGCATGGAGCGCTCAACCATGAGGCGCACCACCGGACCAAAGGCGCGCTGAGCGATCGACGCGCGCATGACCACCAGCAGATCGCTCTCCGACTCGTCGTCATCGTCGGGTTCGATATCGGAGTCGCGCGTGACGTGAAACGCATGCGAGGACAGAATTGTCGCACCGGTGAACAACCGGCCGAGGTGCGCTGCGACCACCTCTTCCAACAATGCGTAGCGCCGCGCAGCCGGCGCTGCGCACCCGATTTGCGAGGCGCCCAGCGCGCCGACCGGTTGCAGGCGGGGCAACGTGGCCGGAATTTTGACCCGTGCGTAGCGTTCGCCGACTTCAGTTTGCAGCCGCACGATCAGATTCAGACTAAGGTTCGAGACGTGTGGAAAGCGACGCTCACGATCGATCGCCTGCGGCGTCAGAATCGGATAGATGTCGCGCTCGAAGCGCTCCGCCAATTCGGCCCGCTCTGTCGACGCGAGTCGCGCATAGGGCACGATCTCGATGCCGGCGTCGGCCAATGCCGGCAGCAACCGCTTCTGCACCAGCGCGGCATGGATGTCGATCGACTCCTGCGCCGCGGCCCGCACTGCGGCAAGTTGCTGCATTGGCGTGCGCCCATCCGGTCCCGGCTCGGTCAGTTCCGCCGCGATCTTGCGTTCGAGCCCAGCGACCCGAATCATGAAAAATTCGTCGAGGTTCGAAGCGAAGATCGCCGCGAATTTGATCCGCTCCAGGAGCGGTGCGCGTTCGTCTGCGGCTTCGTCCAGCACGCGCCGGTTGAATTCCAGCCAGCTCAGTTCCCGGTTGATGAACATGTCGGGCGGCAACGGCGGCAACTCGATTGGCGTCTCTCGCTCTGGCGTCACGACTGCGCCGGCGGCGCCTGCCTTGCCGCGTCGCTGTTTCGATCCACGTTTCGCATTCATGACTGCCGCATCGCGCATCACTGTCCCTGCCGCACCGGGACGATTCCCGTCGTGTCCGGGCGCCGCCCCACCCTGCTTCGTGCCATGCTACCGCGGCGCATGAAACCCGGCGCGACCGGATACACTGGCGGCTAGCGACCCTCCGCTTTTCGCACACACCGGGAGAAAGCCGTATGACGATCCGCACGGAAGATCAGTCGGTCGCGCCAGGCTACGACGCGGAACGAATCGAAGATGCGATCCGGGACAATGTCTGGCTCCATTTCACCCAGATGGCGGAGTTCCGCGACCCAGCCAACCACCCGCTCATTCTCGTCCGCGGTGAAGGCTCCACCTTGTGGGATGCCGAAGGCAACGCCTACCTCGATCTGCTCGCCGGCATCTACTCAGTCAATGCCGGATACGGCCGCCGCCGCATTGTGGAGGCGATGACCGAGCAGGCGCTGGCGTTGCCCTTCGTGAACCCGTTCGGCTACACCAGCGTACCGGCGGCCGTGTTGGCCGATCGACTCGGCGATCTCGCTCCGCTCGGCGGCGAGGCGCGCGTATTCTTTACCTCCGGTGGTTCGGAATCGGTCGAGTCTGCCCTCAAGCTGGCCAAACAATACCAAACGCTGCGTGGCTATCCGCACCGCTGGAAGACGATCTCCCGCCGCGTCGCCTACCACGGCACGACCATCGGCGCCTTGTCGGTGAACGGGTTGACCCCCGCTCGCGCCGTGTTCGGCCCGATGGTGCCGGGCGCCCGCCATGCGCCAATGTCCCATCGCTATCGCTGCCCATACTGCGCCGATGCCGCCGCGTGCAACTTGATGTGCTATGACGAGATCGAGCGACTAGTGGAATTCGAAGGTCCGGATCAGGTCGCGTGCATCATCACCGAACCGGTGCAGAACGCTGGCGGCTGCATCCCGCCGGGTTCGATGGACTACTTCAAGAAGATTCGGAAACTGTGCGACGAAACTGGCATCCTGATGATCATGGATGAGGTCATCTGCGGTTTCGGCCGGCTGGGCACGCTCTTCGGCTCCGAGTACTTTGGAGTCGAACCGGACATCATCACCACCGCCAAGGGCATCACCTCGTCGTACGCGCCGCTTGGGGCTGTGCTGGCCCGCAAGAGCATCGCCGATGCATTTGAGAGCGAGGCCCCGGAGGAGCTGCCGGAAACGGTCCGCGCCGCCCGCACCGGCGGCTTCCAGCACGGGCTGACCTTCGGCGGACACCCGGTCGCCTGCGCGGCGGCTATCGCCAACCTCGACATCATGCTGGAGGAGAATCTGCCGGGTGCGGCTCGCGATACTGGCGCCTATCTGCGGCAGCAACTTGAGGACGCCCTCGGCGATCACCCCAACGTGGGCGATATCCGCGGCGCCGGGTTGTTCCTCGGCATTGAACTGGTTACCGACAAGGCGACCAAAGGCACCTTCAAGGACGCAGTGCTGCTCGACGATCTGACCGACGCCATGCGTCAGCGCGGTTTGATTCTGCGCAACGACGGACGCAACGACCCGACCACGCAGCTTTGCCCGCCCCTGGTCATCACCCGCGAGGAGTGCGATCGCGTCGTCGCCATCCTCGTCGAAACGATCACCGATCTCGGGCGCAGCCTCGGTACGGTCGGCGCCCAGTTTGCAGCCAACTGACGAACAGGAGGACGCCATGCCGAACGAATCGCACGCCGAATCTCCCGCGTTGTTCGACGACCGCGGTCCGAACTTGCTGTTTCGCGTGATCTGGTTCATTTTCATCGGCTGGTGGTTGGGCGGCATCCTTTCCGGGGTGGCATGGTTTTTCAACGCCACCATCATCGGGCTGCCAGTCGGTCTCTGGATCATCAACCGGTTGCCAACCTTCATCACCTTGCGGCCGCAGGAGCAAACCTGGCGTCTGGATGAGGGCCGGATGGTGCGCGGACGGGGCCAGCGCTCATTCGTGCTGCGGTCGATCTACTTCCTGCTCGTCGGCTGGTGGTTTTCCGGCGTCTGGATGGCGGTTGCCTATGTGTTTCTGCTCTCCATCGTCGGATTCCCGATCGCCTTCTGGATGTACGGCC
Organism: Thermomicrobiales bacterium; assembly: GCA_020847015.1. Lineage (GTDB taxonomy): Bacteria > Chloroflexota > Chloroflexia > Thermomicrobiales > UBA6265 > CADCWF01. The sequence continues at coordinate 4,731 of JADLCW010000159.1, forward strand.
GAGTCGGAGCGGTGACGACCCTCTTCCGCTCGTAGCGAGCCTTAGCAGCAATCGAACAAGGCAACGAATCGCCCCGGGCCGCATGGCCCGGGGCGATTCGTTGCCTTCTCGCGCTGGCGAGCGGGTTCAGTCGGCCGGGGCGCCGGCGGCCTGCTCCTCAGCCTCAGCTTCGGTAGTCTGCGCCAGTTGCGGTTCCATCCCCGCTTCGATATCCGGTCCGTGACCGCGCGGTCCGAGAATCGCCTGAACTTCCTTGGCGTCGAGCGTTTCGTGCTCCAGCAGGGCCGTCGCCAGCGCGTTGAGGTGGTTGTGATAACGCGTGTTCATGCCGACAGCGAGTTGGAGGCTTTCTTCGACCATGTCGCGAATAGCCGCATCCACACGCTGCGCGGTCGCATCTGAGAAGGCCTTATCCTGGACGATCTCCCGCCCCAGGAACACGTGCTCCTCGCCAGTGCCCAAGTAGACCGGACCGACATCCTCGCTCATGCCCCACAACCCGACCATGCGTCGAGCTAGACTGGTCGCTTCGCGTAGATCGTTTTCCGCGCCGGTGGTCACTTCGTCGTAGACGACCATCTCTGCCGCGCGCCCACCCAGCAGCATTGCCAGGCGTCCCCGCAGGTAGGTGCGGCTGTAATTGTGGCGATCTTCCTCCGGCATCTGAACGGTGACACCCAATGCCCGGCCGCGCGGCACGATGCTGACCTTGCGCAGCGGGTCGGCTCCCTCGGTGAAGTGAGCCACCAGCGCGTGGCCGGCTTCGTGGTAGGCGACCACCTCGCGCTCCTTGGCATTCATCAGCCCGGCGCGCGTAGTGCCCAGCAAGATTTTGTCGAGCGCATCTTCGAAGTCCTGCGGGGTGATCTCCTTGCGGTTCTTGCGAGCGGCCGTCAATGCCGCTTCGTTGACAAGGTTCGCCAGATCCGCACCGGAGAATCCGGTAGTGCCCCGCGCGATCGACGCCTTATCCACTTCGGTCGACAAGGGTAGGCCGCGGCTGTGGATATTCAGGATCGCCTCACGCCCGGTGCGATCGGGCAACCCGACGGTCACCTGGCGATCGAAGCGCCCGGGACGCAGCAGCGCTGGATCGAGCACGTCGGGCCGGTTGGTCGCGGCCATGACGATGACTTCCTGGTTCGTTTCGAACCCGTCCATCTCGACCAGCAACTGGTTCAGGGTTTGCTCGCGCTCATCATTGGAGCCGCCCAGTCCGGCGAACCGTTGCCGCCCGACCGCATCGAGCTCATCCACGAAGATGATGGCCGGCGCGTTCTGCTTTGCCTTGTCAAACAAATCACGCACGCGGCTGGCGCCGACGCCGACGAACATCTCGACAAACTCGGACGCCGACACACTGAAGAACGGCACCCCAGACTCGCCGGCGACGGCTCGCGCGGTCAGCGTTTTGCCGGTGCCCGGCGGTCCGATCAGCAGCACCCCGCGCGGCAACCGAGCGCCCAACTGGTGGTACTTGGCCGGGTTGCGCAGGAAGTCGACGACTTCAGTCAACTCCTGCTTCGCTTCGTCTTCGCCGGCGACATCGGCGAAGGTCACCTGTGGCCGCTCCGGGTCGTTCTGGCGGGCGCGCGAACGCCCGAATCCGAAGACGTTTTGCTGACCCCGGCTCATCTGGCGACCCATGAAGAAGATCAGACCGACGATGAGCAGGAAGGGAAGCAGCGTCACCAAGATGGTCGAGAACAGTGAGTCGCCACCGGTCTCGCCGTTGATCTGCACCCCTTGCTGCTGCAGCAGCGGCAGCAATTCGGTGTTCTCGACTGGTGGCAATGTAGCCCGCAATTCCGTGCCGACGGCCACCGTGCGGGTTGGTTCCGCCGGCGGCGTCACAAGCTGATTGGCCTGCTGATCCCAGGCAACAACGTTCTTGAGGTTGGCGTCGATGCGGGTATTGGTGAGCGTCACCGATTCGACGTTGCCATCCCGAATCTCCCGCTCGACGACCGAATAAGGCACGGTGACGCGCGCGGTGTCACGCTGCGGGTCGAAGATGGCGTAGAGCTGGTAGGCGAGCAGACCGAGGAACAGCACCCCGATCACCCAAGGGGGGATGCGCGGCCGCTTCGTCTCGTTGCCGCCGGGGCCGCTATTCGGCGACCCCTTCTGCCGTTGCGGAAGCTGGAAACCCGACTTGCGCCCGTGGTTTGGCGAGCGCCCGTCGTCCTTGTTCGAGTCCGGCGGCCGCTGGAACTGTGCTCCCCGGTCCCGTTCCATCGAATTCATGCAGTCATTCCCGTCTCTCATGGTGGGCGATGCCCGGGAGGCCGCGTATTGGCCTCGCTCAAGCGGTCCTCGGTGAATGGTAGGCGGCTTGACCGGTTATGTCGATACTCGGGCAACTGCCGACGGCTAACCCGCCGCCACCAGCCGCCAGCGTGCCGGCACTGCGAATGGGTCTTCTTCACCGTGGGCAAATCCCATCCATTCCACCAGCCCGGAATTGCGCAAGGCTACCGGAATCACCTGTCCATGCACGACCATTTTCGCATAACGCTCGCCCTCGCCCCACCGTCGCAGCGCCTCGGCATACGCGGCGGCTGCTTCGGGGTCGCTGAGCATCACCTCGATGAACTCGGTAGTGGTGAATTCGTCACCATCCAGCCGGCGCAGAATGGATTCCACCGTCGGTGTCAGAAATATGATGAGCGCATCGAGCCGATCTGGCCGATCGTGCGCCGCTTCGTTCCCGCCGCTGCCGCATCCCATGATGATCCCGCCTTCCATCCGATCCAATCCACCGCGCGCAACCGACCTCGATCGCCGCGCGTTTTTCAGGATGGTGACATACCCGCGCCCGGCCGTCGGCGCCCGATGCCGGGTAGACTTGACGGTGGGGATGGGCGAACCGGGCGCCAACGCCCGGCTCCGCGCCGAGGAGGACGAATATGATCCGAACCAGACGTCTTCGTGCTACCCGACCCGTCGTAGCCGCACGGTCGGCGCCCGGCTGGACGCTGGCCGTGGCGCTCGCCGTCATCACGCTGCTGTTCTGCGGCGCCCTGTTGACGGCTCCGGTCGCAGCCAAGGCGCC
>JADLCW010000160.1 GCA_020847015.1 Thermomicrobiales bacterium
CGGCTGGCCGGTCGTAGTGTTCAGGAGGCAAGCGCACCGCGCCGACCCGCCGCAGGAGATCAGCGGTATAGACCCGACAGCCCAGCGCCCGGTTCAGCGACGCGCGGCCGAGACTGGCTCCGCCCCCGGCGCTCCTTCTGTCTGTAGGGCCGCTGCGACGATGGGCAGCGTGACGGTGAAGGTGGAGCCGACGCCCGGCGCGCTCGTCACCCCGATCGTGCCGCCGTGCAGTTCCACCAGCCGGCGGGTGATGGCCAACCCCAGCCCGGTGCCGCCGAACCTGCGCGTCGTGCTGGTGTCAGCCTGCTCGAACTCATCGAAGATGCGATCCAGCGCCTCCGGCGCAATACCGACCCCGGTGTCGGCGACCATCAACTCGATCGCTTCCCCGGTTTCCCGCGCCGAGATGCGCACTCCGCCGTCCTGCGTGAACTTGACCGCATTGCCGACCAGATTCAGCAGGATCTGATGCAGCCGCGCCCGGTCGGCGCGCAGCGCCGGCAGCGCCGGGGGCGTCTCCAGCGTCAGGCTCAGCCCCTTCCTGGCAGCCATCGGCGCAATGTCGGCATGCGCCTGGGCGGCGATGTCGATCAGGTCGACCGGTTCCAACTCCAGCGTGATCCGCCCTGCCTCGATGCGCGCCAGATCCAGCACATCATTGATCAGCGTCAGCAGCCGGTCCGCCCCATCGGCGATCTGGCGCACGTCCGCCTCTTGTTCCGGCAGCAACGGACCGGACATGCCCTCCAGCAGCAAGTGGGTGTAGCCGACGATCGCATTCATCGGTGTGCGCAACTCATGGCTCATTGTGGAAAGGAAGTTGCTCTTGGCCTGGCTGGCCGCTTCGGCGGCATCGCGCGTCGCGCGCAATTCGTCCTCGAGCAACTTCTGGGCGGAGATGTCCACCTTGGCTCCCAGCCAGTAGTCGGGCGCGCCCGTCTCGTCGCGCACCAGCACCGTCTCGTCGCGCACCCACAGGTAGTGGCCGTCGCGCGCGCGCTCCCGGTACGCCATCCGGAACGGTTCGCCGGTGATCTCGCTGCGCTCCACTTCGGCCAACACGCGCCCCCGATCCTCGGGATGGAGACGATCGGCGAACCCGGGTCTCCAGTCCTCCGGGGTGAAGCCGAACATGGTTCTGACATAGGGGCTGACGTAACCCATCCTTGCGGGGTCGCCCACTGGCTGCACGTAGACGATCAGCGGCAGATGCTCCACCAGCGCGCCGTACAGTGATTCGGCTTCGCGCAGGGCGGTTTCGGTGCGGATTTGCTCGGTTACGTCGCGGTTCAACCCGACCAGCCCGACGATGTCGCCATCGCCATTGCGGAGCGGCACCTTGCTGCTCAGTACGATGCGAGCCTCGTCGCCATCGCCCTGGGATTCGACCTGATTGAGAATCTCGCTGCCGTCCAGGACGCGCCGATCGTCGGCGGCGAAGCGGGCAGCGGCGGACGGCGGGAAGAAGTCGGCGTCCGTCTTGCCAATGGCGTCGGCGGGGGCGACACCGCCGAGCTGCTCCGCAGTGGCCGGATTGATGCGGACAAAGCGCGTCTCGGCATCCTTGACGTAGGCGGCTCCCGGCAGATGGTCCAACAGCGACCGCAACAGATCGCGCTCGGCGGCCAGAGCCGCTTCCGCCGCCTTGGCGCGGGTGATGTCCTGGATTTGGGAGATGAAGTAGCGCGGCGCATCATCCAGATCGCGCACCAGCACCAGGCTGAGTTGCGCCCAGACGATACGACCATCCTTGTGATAGTAGCGCAGCTCGGTCTGGGATGAGGGCGTTTCGCCGTTCAGCAGCGCGGCGCGCAGATGCTGTTTGCGAGCGAGATCGTCCGGGTGGACGATGTCGTCGAAATGCATGGTCAGCAACTCGCTCGCGCTGTAGCCGACGATGGCGGGAAAAGCGGGATTGACCTGGAGATAGCGCCCATCCAGCCCGATCAGCACCATGCCGATGGTCGCCCCTTCGAAGGCGCCGCGGAAGCGTTGCTCGCTCTCGACGAGCGCGGCTTCGGCATGTTTGATGTCGGTGACGTCAACGAGCACCCCCTGCCAGTAGCGGGGGCGGTCGTCATCGCCGTGCGCCAGCGACGCTTCGTCACGCAGCCAAACCCAGCGGCCGTCGCGGGCGCGGTAGCGAAATTCCATGCGAAATGGTTGCAGCGTGCGATCCGCCTCGGCGATGGCGGCCAGCACTGCCGATCGGTCGTCGGGATGGATGCCCTCGGGCCAGTGGCGAATCCACTCGGTGGGGGTGTAGCCGAGGATATCCATGATGCGCGGGCTGACGTAGGAGAAGGCCCCCGGCGCGCCCAGCGGGTCAGTGAAGACGACCGCCGGAATCTGTTCGACCAGCGTGCGATAGCGAGCCAGCGCATCGTCGAGACGAGCGGCCAGCGCGCTGATCCGGGTCAGCACCAGCAGGGCCACCAGCGCCGCGCCGCCGCCCACCACCATCTCGCTGACGCTGCCGTCCTGAATGCCCGGCAGCAGCACGAGGATCGGCCCCACCAGCACGGCGGCAGTCAGCATCGTGATGCGGGCCGGGGTCAGGCGATCGTGGCGAGGAGGCGCCGGGAGCAGGCGGTCGGGATGGAGCGCCGCGGCGGCAACGAAGACGAAGGTGGTGAGATAGAGGAGCGCGGCGACGAAAGCCGTATCCGCGCGGTTCGCATCCAGCACGACGACCGCGTTGGCGATCAGCATTGCGGTGATCCCGGCCCCCAGCAGCCGACCCGAACCCGATCGCAGCTCTCCGCGCAGGGCGAGATGCGCGGTCAGCGCCAGCAAGAGCAGGTTGGTCGCCGCATACGCCACGGTCAGCAGCAGACTGGCGCTCCCCAGGGATCGCTCGGCCAGAACCGGGCTGAAGAGATGGACCCAGAGCAGCATGCCGCCGCTGACCGCGAAGATGGCCGCGTCGATCACTGCGGCGCGACCGTGGGCGAATCCTCGCCCCCGCGCCGAAAGCAGCGTCAGACCGATCGCGATCAGCGTGTAGGCGGCAAGGTAGGAGATGCTGGCCGGAGACAGATCGGGCCAGGGTTCGGACGACTGAATGACGCCGAACGTGTCGCCAATGGTGAACGCCGCCAGCGCGAGCGCGAACGCCCGCCACGGGGCGGCGTCCCCACCGCGCCGGGCTATGGTTGCGGCGCCGAATGCCGTGGCGATGGCGGAACCAGCGCCGATCAGAAGATACATGGGAGTGCTGCCGGGGAGCGGCGTCGCCGCGTACAGGATGATCGCCGCGACGCCTGACACGGCAACGAAGCGCCAAACGGAGTGCCGCATGCACTGCTCCTTGGGCGGCCGAACGGGACGGCCAGCATGACCGGGACGCCGCTCGTTTTGAGCCATGTGCGCATAGTCTACCCGACCCTCCCGCCCGTGCCTGAGTGCGCCCGGCTACCCGCCATGGCACGGCGGCTGCGTCCACGGTAGCGGGCGACATGGCCCGAAACCCAGCCAAAGGAGTCCCACCATGGAGAGCAACAGCGAACCGGAGATTCAGAACCAGATGCCGATCGTCGGATCCGACGGAGCGCAAATCGGCGTCGTCGCTCATGTCGACGCCGGGGAAAGCATCAAGGTGGTCCGGGACGCCCAGGGGCAGGATCACTGGATCCCGCTCGGCTGGGTGGATCGCGTCGATCGCCACGTCCACCTCGCCCGCACCGCCCGGGAAGCAACCAGCGAGTGGATGGACACGCCGCCGGCAATGTCAGCCGGCACGGGTCCCACAAGCGAAGCCAGCGAATCGCACTAGTCGACGCGAGCGACGCGCCGGGAGGACGATCGTTCCCGGCGCGGGCGCCGCCGCGCGCCCGCGCCCACGCCGTCATTCGCGCGCTCCGGCGACGCAGCCGATCGCGGCCCGGTTCCTGTCGCAGGGTATACTTCCCAATAGAGGATGCCCGGGGCGTTCGCGGCGGCCGTGCCGCCAATGAACCCGCCGGGAGCGCGCGAAACCCCGCCGCGCGATGATGTGTGCCCAGAGGCGGGGGCGGGGCGACCCCCGGAAGCGATGCGGAGGACATGGTGTCAATCGTGAAGAGCGTGAGCGGCAACCCGGCTCCTGCCGCGGCGGTCGTTTCCGCGCCTGTAGCCGGCCATCTGGCCGATGCGCGGGCGCTGCTTGATGTGGCGGCCGAGGCGCTCGATCTGGACCCGGAGTTGCACGAACTCCTGACCCGGCCAGAGCGCTCGCTGACAGTCAATCTGCCGGTCGTGATGGATGACGGCCGGCTGGAGATGTTCACCGGGTTTCGCGTGCAGCACTGCGGCGCGCGCGGTCCCTTCAAAGGCGGCATTCGTTATCACCCGTCGGTGAGCCTGGAAGAAACGGTCGCGCTGGCGATGGTGATGACCTGGAAATGCGCGGTCGTCGACTTGCCCTTCGGCGGGGCCAAGGGCGGCGTCCGCTGCGATCCGCGGCGTCTCTCGCGCACCGAGCTGGAGCGGCTCACCCGGCGCTATACGCTCGCCATCCACCCGCTGATCGGGCCGCAGCGCGACGTGCCCGCCCCCGATGTCAATACCGATGCTCGCACCATGGCCTGGATGATGGATACCCTCTCCACGATCGAGGGCGCATCGGCCCTCGCCTCGGTCACCGGCAAGCCGGTCGGGCTGGGCGGCTCGCTGGGGCGCGCTTCGGCCACCGGTGACGGCATCGCCATCGTCGCGCTGGAGCTGCTGCGCGAAGCGGGGCGCCGGCCGGAAGCAACCAGCGTCGCCGTGCAGGGCTTCGGCAAAGTTGGGCGGGCCGCTGCCCACGCCTTTGCCCGCGCCGGTTGCCGGGTGGTCGCCGTGGCCGATGTCTCCGGCGGCGTGCATCGGGCCGAAGGACTGGATCTGGCCGATCTGGAGCGCTATCTGGCCGAGGCCCCGAACGGGTTGCTGGCCGGTTACACCGCGCCGGGCGCTGAGGCGATCTCCAACGAGACGCTGCTGGAGTTGCCGGTCGATCTGCTCGTGCCAGCCGCGCTCGAGGGGCAGATCAATGGCGAGAATGCCGACCGCGTGCGCGCTTGGGCGGTGGTCGAGGGCGCCAACGGACCGCTCACCCGCGAGGCCGATGCGATCCTGGCGCGGCGCGGCATCACGGTCGTGCCTGATATCTTGGCCAACGCTGGCGGCGTCGTCGTCTCCCACCTGGAGTGGGTGCAAGATCGGCAGGGTCTCTTCTGGGACGAACAGCGGGTTGACGAGGCGTTGCACCATCGCATGACCAAGGCGTTCGCCGATGTCTCCGCGGTCGCGCGCGAGCGCAATGTGACCCTGCGCGAGGCGGCCGCTATTCTGGCGGTCGGTCGGGTGGCCGAAGCGATTCGCTTGCGCGGCATCTATCCGTAGTGATAGGCGCATCTGGCCGGATCCTGCTGTCCGGAGAAGGGCGATTGCGGTGATCCGACCGATGTCGGCGATACTGGGCGCCACGGCGCGCGATTTGGGCATCGATCTTGGCTGCTCCAACACGTTGGTGTACGTGCGGGGCAAAGGCATCGTCATCAGCGAACCGAGCGTGGTGGCCATCGACACCCGCACCCGACGCGCCTTCGGGGTGGGCGCCGAAGCCAAGGCGATGGTCGGCAAAACTC
>JADLCW010000161.1 GCA_020847015.1 Thermomicrobiales bacterium
GATCGAAGGGGAGCGCGCAGGAGGGATAGCGGTCCAGCAGATCGATCAGGGACACGCGCTTGGCGAGAATCTCCGCGTCGTAGCGCGTTTCGTCGGCCAGCGCCAGCAGCGCGTCGCGTTCGCCCGGGTCGGTGGTCGCCTCGGCCAGCGCGCCGATTTGGGACCGGGACGCGACTTCCTGCAAATCGACGTAACGGTTCAACAACTCCAGCACCGCCACCGGCCGATCCAGCGGCAGTATCTCCGTACCGGACCCGTTGCGCGCAATGCGCACGTAGGCGTCGCCGGCGAATCCGAAGCGCCCCATCACCCGGCCGATCGTCTCGATGCCGTTGCGGGGAATGACCCCCAGATGATCGCCGGTGGTGTAGCTCGCTCCCTCCGGCAGCGCGAACTCGATATGGCGGGTGGAACGCTCGGCGGGGACGGACCCGTCGCGGTTCTGCAACTCCCGGTTGGCTTCGACCACGAAGGGGCGCAACCCGTCGAGACTGAGGAAGGGGTTGGCCGGAGCGCCGACGCGCTCCACCGTGTAGAGCGGTTCCTGCGCCGCCGTCATTGCCGCCGCATCCAGCTCCAGCGCCGCGCCCAGCGCATCCCAGAGTCCCGCTTCCCAGGCGGCCAGTTGGCTGTCGAAGTCGGCGGCGGCGTCGCCTTCGCCGCGATCGTAGATGCGACGCGCGCCATGCGCGGCCAGCTCGTCGTCGATCAGCCGGGGGATGGCCTGAAAGGTCGCGTACCACTCGTGGTTGCCGCAGCCGAAGACGGCGTAGGAGACGCCGCGCAGAGCATCCGCTGGCAGCGACGGATCGGTCAGCCAGGCGCAGAAGCGAGCGGCATTGTCCGGCGGCGTGCCGTTGTAGGAGGCGGTCGCCACCACCACCGCGCCCGCGGTCGGCAGCGCGCCCGCGTAGTCGTCCAGCGGGGCGACCTCGACCGCGAAGCCGCGCGCGGCCCCGGCGTTGGCGAGGCGATGGGCGACATCTTCGGCAGCCCCGAGATTGGAGCCGAACAACACCAGCAGCGGCGTGCCGTGACTGTCCACCGGGCGCGCCGCCGGAGCCGCGTGCGGCGTTGGCGTCGAGACTGCCGGGGGCGCCGTGGCCGCAGCCGGCGCCGCGCCCAGCGTTTGGACGGCGCGCCCGGCGCGCGGCCGCATCGCCAACCGCAGCCCGTCCGGTTTGATCGTCAGCGTCTGCCGAATGCGCAACTGGTAGTCATCGACATCCACCGCGTCGAACCGCTGCAGGAGCATGCCCAGCATGAGGGTGGCTTCCTGCAAGGCGAACTGACGACCGATGCAGGAGCGTTGCCCGGAGCCGAAGGGCTTGTAGGCGTTGGCCGGGCGGTTGGCGATCGCATCCGGCGCGAAGTTGTCCGGGTTGAAGCGCTCGGCGTCGGGTCCCCAAATGTCCGGATCGCGGTGGAGCATCGGGAGGAGCACGTTGAACGTGTCGTCCGGCTCGATGGCGTAGTCGCCGGCCAGCACATCCGATGCGTAGGAATGGCGCGTGAACCCGGGCGCGGTCGGCCACAACCGCAGCGATTCGCTGAGGATCTGGGAGATGTAGGCGAGCGCGCGCACCTGCTCGTAGGTGGGCGGCACGCTCGGGTCCGTGCCGAACACGCGGTCGACTTCCGCCTGCGCCTTCGCCATCACATCCGGGTGCTTGCTCAGAAAATACAGCGCGAAGGTGAGCAGCCCGCTGGTCGTTTCGTGACCGGCGACCAGGAAGGTGTTGATCTCGTAGCGGATGGTGACGTCGTCCAGCCCTTCGCCGGTTTGCTTGTCGACGCCGGTAAGCATGTAGCCAAGCAGATCGCGCGCCTGCTCGCCGTCGGAGCCGGCCGCCTTGCGGGTGGCGATCACCTCGTCGACGAAGGCGTTCATGTCCTGGCGATAGGCGGCCAGCTCGGCGTCTTCGGCGATGTCGGTTCCGCCGCCCTGCATCAGCAGCGCCATCGCCTTGTCGAGGGTGTAGACCATCCCGTGCACGTAGGGGTGCAGATCGGTGCGGTAAAACGAGTTGAAGCGATAGCCGAATCCGCACAGCCCGATGGTGTCGAGGGTCAGCCGGGTCATGTCCTCGGCGACATCGACCGTTTCGCCGGGGTTGAGCCGCGCCCATTTGAGCGCGAGCTGACTCGCCAGATCGAGCATCTGCGGGTGATAGGTTTCCATCGCTTTCTGGCTGAAGGCCGGCAGCAAAATGCGGTGAGCCTTGCCCCAGTTCGGCTCGTCGGTGTAGGCGGTGAACAACCCGTCGCCGGCGAAGGCGCGCAGCGATTTGATGCCGCCGGCGATCGCCTTGTCGAAGCGCCGCTCATCGCACAGGTCGTCGACGTAGCGGAATCCCCAGACGGCGACCGCGCGACCGGGGCCGGACCCGCCGGGACGCTGAAAAATGGGACCGCTGGCGCGCGCCACCGCCATCGACTGTTCGGTGAGCGACTTGCCGGCCAGCGCCGCCAGTTCCAGCGGGGGCGGCATCGTGGCGGCGGGGATCGGCGTCGATGGGCGGGCAGCATCCATGCAGGCGCTCCTTGCGGCGAGCCGCGCGTGCGGCGAATCTCGCGTGTATACAGCGAGCTTTGGCGCTGACGATAGCGCAACGGGCGAAATAGCGCGCTCGCGCCGTCGTCAGCCGGCGGATTGCGCCGCGTGCAGATGATCGAGCGGACCGGCCAGCGCCGCAATGGCCGCCGCGCCGGCGCCTCCTGCCCGCGCCGGCCGGATCACGTCGCGCTCCAGATCGGGAACCCAGCCACGCAGCACGATGCCGGGCGCGATCGGATCCATCACCGCGATCTCGCCCGCCGGAATCAGCGCGCTCTCCCCGGCTTGCAGCCGGAGCAGTCGATTCTGACCGGCCAACCGGAAGGCCCCGCCCAGACAGGTGATGACCTGCGGGCTTTCCTCGCAGTTGAACGAGATCCACTCGCCCACGTGCAGAGTGATGCGCTCCAGCGCGAAGGCGCGGCAGGCGGCCAACAGATCGCGCTGACCGACATCGGCCGGCAGCGAAACCGGCGCGATCGGCTCCGGCCGCACATCCGGCGCGAGCACGGCCAGCCCCTGTTCGATGTGAAGCTGGCGCGAGCGACCGGCGGCATCGACCCGCCCCCAGTCGAACAGCCGGTAGGTGATGTCGCTCGGCTGCTGGATTTCATACGTCAGAATGCCGCGTCCGATGGCATGGACGGAGCCGGCCGGGAGCAAGATCGTGTCGCCCGGAACGACCGGAATTTCCCGCAGCATCGCGACCAGCGCCGGATCGCCCGCCCGCACCGCCGCCGCGAACGCGGCCGGGTCGGCATCAGATCGCAACCCGACGCGGACGGTCGCCCCCGGTTCGGCGGCCAGCACGTGCCACGCCTCGATCTTGCCGGTCGCCTCGCCAACGCCGCGAGCGGATGCATCGTCCGGATGGATCTGGATCGAGAGGTCGGCGGCGGTGTCGATCAGCTTGATGAGCAGCGGGAAGAGCGCGCCGCCGGCCGCCTGCCGACCGCGTTCGCCGACGAATCGCTCCGGTTCGACCCCGACCAGCTCCGCCAGCGACCGCTCCCCGGCGGAATCGACCACCCCGGAGCAGCCGTGACTGATATGGGCCTCGCCCCATGGTTCGACGCCGTCCGGCGCGCCGAAGCCGAAACCGGCCAAGCGGGTTCCTCCCCACGGCTTGCCGACGAGACGGGGACGGAGCCGCAGGGGAACTTCGCGGGTCACGTGAGGCCTCCGGGTGACGCGGCCGGGCTGGCCACGGTGCGCTACGCTACCGGGATGGTAGCACCACCGGCCGCCCTCGCCCCGCGGGCGCGGCTGCCGGTCGGCGGCGATGCGAGGACGGGCATGGGGTTGCGCGAGGACGACGGCGGGCAGAATGAACAACGATTCTGGGCCGTCATTCCGGCGGGCGGCTCCGGCGCCCGGCTGTGGCCGCTGAGCCGCGCGGCGCGCCCCAAGTTTCTGTTGCCGTTGCTGGGGCAGCACTCGTTGCTGCAGCAAACGGCGCGGCGGCTCGGGCTGTTGGCTCCGCCGGAGCGCCTCTTCGTGGTGTGCGGACCGGCGCACGCCGCTCCGGTGGCGCGTCAGTTGCCGACCCTGCCCGAAAGCAATCTGATCGTCGAGCCATCTCCCAAGGGCACCGGTCCGGCGATCGCGCTGGCGACGGCCATCATTGCCCGCCACGACCCCGACGCCATCGTCGGCAGTTTCGCCGCCGATCACGAGGTGACCGACGACGATGCGTTCGTGGGCGCCGTGTGCACGGCGATCGCGGCGGCGCGCGAGGGCTGGCTGGCGACGATCGGGTTGACGCCCACCCGCCCCGAAACCGGGTACGGCTATATCGAGCGCA
>JADLCW010000162.1 GCA_020847015.1 Thermomicrobiales bacterium
GGCGGCAGTTCCGGTGGTTCGGCGGTCGCCGTCGCGGTTGGGGCCGGTTTGCTGGCCATCGGTTCCGATACAGGCGGCAGCATCCGCATCCCCGCGTCGCTGGTTGGAGTTGCTGGGTTCAAACCGTCGTTCGGAACATTTGCCGTCGACGGCGTGCATCCGCTTTCGCCCTCGCTCGATACTCTCGGACCGCTGGCGCGCACCGTCGACGACAACCGGATCGCGTATTACACGCTGCTCGGAAGCGATGTCCCGCCGGCGGCAGACGAATCGGTGCTGGCGGGCGCCCGGATCGGCGTTCCTCGCGATCACTTCTGGGATCGCCTGCAACCGGATGTGGCGGCTGCGGTCGAACGCGCGATCGAGACTCTGGCGACCGCCGGCGCGACGATCGTCGAGCAGCCATGGCCAGCAGCGGCGGAAGCCCGCGCCGCCGGGTACTTGATCAACCGGGCCGAAACCGGATTCTCGCTCTGGCCACAAACGCGCGGCGACGCCGCCCGGCTCGCGCTCCTGAACCCGGATCTGCAAACGCGCATTCTTGGTGGCCGACTGGTTCCGGCCGCGCTCTACCAGCAAGCGTTCGCGCATAGGCTACGAGTGCGTGACGCGATGGCCCGCTACGCGCACGATCACCGACTCGATGCGGTGCTGGCCCCAGCGCTGCCAGCGACAGCCGTCCTGTCCGCTGACCCCCGCATCATGCATGAGGATGGAGATGAGGCGGTCGGCACCGGCTACACCCGGTTGACGATGCCTTTTAACGCCACGGGTCAGCCGGTTGCGGCGACGCCTTGCGGGCTTGACCGACTCGGCTTGCCGGTCGGGCTGCAACTTGCCGGGCGGCCCGGCGGCGAAGCACGCCTGTTCGCCATCGCCGAGGCGTACGAGCGAATTGCCGGCTGGGCGGAACGGATTCCGCCGGTTGTTACAGGAGGGGTGCGACAGCATGGCTGACAACTACGACACGCCGACCGCGCGGGCGGCGCAGGCGCGCAGCAACCTCGTCCACGCGCTGCGTGAGTGCTGCGACTTGGCCGACGCCGTGGAGGCGCTGCAGGGCGACGATCTCCTGGAGACGCTGAGATATCTCGACAGCTTGCGTTTCGTCATGGCTGATTCCAGCCAGCAGTTGCAAGGGGTAGTGCGCAGTTTCGCCGACGATGCCACTAGCGGGGATTGATCACGCCGACCTGATCGCACTCGGGCAGCACCGGGCAGTGCGAGCACCACGGGCGGGTTCCCGTGCAAATGTGCTTGCCAAACGGAACCAGCAGGCGGTTGATTTCGACCCAGTAGCGTTCGGGCAACACTCGCTCGAGCGCTCGCATCGTCTCTTCCGGCGTCTGCGTGGCGACCAGTCCCCAGCGGTTGGTGACGCGGTGGACGTGAATGTCCACGCTGAGCGCGGCCTTGCCGCAGGCAACCCCGAGCGTCAGGTTGGCGCATTTCGGCCCCACTCCGGCGAATGAGGTGAGGGTGCCGAAGTCACAGGGCAGTTCGCCGCCGAACTCGTCCATCGTGCGTTGGGCGATGGCGCGGATGCGCGGCGCTTTCTGTTCGTGGAAGGTCGCTAGCGCAATCAGACGATCGATCTCGGCGATATCCAGCGCGGCGATCGCCTGCGGAGTCGCCGCCTCTGCAAAGAGCCGCAGGCAGACCGGCAAGGTGACCTCGTCCCGGGTCCGAACGGAAATGACGCAGGCGACGAGTTGCTCGAACACCGAGCGAAAGCCGCGGTCGGCGAGATCGAACATGGCCGCCGCCGGATAACCGCGCACCGCTTCCGCGACTCGTTCGAGCACCACGTCGATCGGGAACGCGCGCCCATCCGCCGCGACGATCGTCTCCGGCCCCTCATCGCTCATTTTTTCGCTCATTGCTCATTCTTCAGGCGCTCCCAGCAAGTCGAGCCAGATCAGCCGAGCCGCCATGCCTCGCCACGGTCGCCAGCGTTCGGACGCTGCGTTCAACTCGCGATGATCCAATGCCGGATTTCCATAGAGCGCACGCGCTCCGCGTAGCAGCGCGGCATCGCCGGCCGGGAATGCATCCGCATTCCCGATGCCCCAGAGCATCGTCGAGGAAACCGTCCAGGGA
Source organism: Thermomicrobiales bacterium (assembly GCA_020847015.1). Lineage (GTDB taxonomy): Bacteria > Chloroflexota > Chloroflexia > Thermomicrobiales > UBA6265 > CADCWF01. The sequence goes on from JADLCW010000162.1 coordinate 2,101, forward strand.
CCGACACCCGAGAGATCGAGCAGGCGGGCAGCCAGTTCCGGTTGCTGTTTCGGAGTTGGATAGTCGGGGATATGTTGTGTGGCGAACAGCCGCCCCGCCATCACCAATGCCTCCGCCCGCTTCCCCGTCACGCCACTCCGCCGCGGCAACTCCGGTTGGCTGTCAGCCAGTTGCTCCGGCGTCGGCAGCGGCAGCATAGCCCGGCCGCCGTGCTTCACGGGTTCCGCATAGAGCGCCGCCAACCGCATTTCGGTGACGGCCGCCGACGCCAGCGACACGCTCTGCCCGACGATCGCCGCAACCAATCCATCCCACAAACTTCCCGCGCAGTAGCCGCCGACGCCCGAGTGTCGTTCTCCCAGCGTAGAGACAGCGGGATCGTCGAATTCGGCGGGAGCCGGGGTTGGATTCAGCACCCGGCGCGCCCATGCCGCCAGCGTCGCCGGATCGCCATCGCCGTGCACCAGCACGCGACCTGGCCGCTCCTGCCAGACACAGCGGCGCATGCAACACCCGTCCTCATTGCCGACCCACCACAACCGGCCATCGATCCAGTCCTCGTTCGGCCAGCGGCCGCGTCCCCACCAGACCGGCGCGCACGTTCGCCGTAGCGAAAACACTGGATCCTCTGGGAAGACAACCTCGACTGGCTCTCTTCTCACCGCGTCAGTCTCGTCAATCTGCCTATCATCCATTCCGCGCACCCTTCCCCGGTTCCGCTGGCGCCTGCCGACGACCTTGCCGACCGATACCGGCGCAACAGCCGCCTTGACGTCAGCCGCGCGTCGCGTGCGGCTTCCCCGCACTCATACGCTCGCCGCCACGCCGACGACCGTTCGCGGCTACGATTCCAACAAGTGGCGCTGTCTCATCGCGCCAACGACACAAAGATCGCACGGTGCACGCGGAACGACGCGACATGACGCTCCAGCTCACCCACCCTGAACCAGCGGCTCGCATCACCGTCGCCGCCGGAGCGAGCATCGCTGATGCGCTGGCTGCGTGTTTGAGCACGACGGCCTCTGCGCTCGATCCAGCCATCCCCACGGTTCTGCTGCTCCCGCCGCCCCCCCTGCCATCAGTCGTTCGTGCGGCCGCTCGCGTGCTGGAGCACGCGCTCGCCAGCGCCGTTCCAGCGGGCGTCGCCACGGTCCGCCCACCCGCCGGGCTCGATCGCCTGCGACAGGTTGCCGGACGCTGGCGGGAGCGTCCAGTTCCGCCCGGCGGCGAGCGATTCGACACCGTGCTTATCCCCCCGCTTTTGGCCGACCGCCAGCGCGTGCTGCTGACCTTGCTACCCGGCGCGCCCAACGACAGTCATTCCCCGTTCGCCCTGCTGGCCGCGTGCGCGCACCCCCGTCAGCAGTTAGCCGCCAAGATCGCGCGCGATAGCGCGGCAGCCGCGGAACTGGGCGCTCCGCTGGCGCCGGCGCTCACCGTGCTCGTGTCCAACGCGTTGGATGCCCCGTTCGCGGCAGCCACCGGCGACCCCATCGCCGCCATGCTGCTGTGGCTCGCTTGGCTACCTGATGATCCAGCCGCCGAACGCGTGGGTCCCTGGGAGGATGCCGCCGTCCAGCGCGCCACTCAACTCGATCTCGGCGTGCGCACGCCCTCGGCGCTGCGGCTGGTGAATGCCACGCCACCCGCCAGCGATCACGCCATCGACCCGGAGCGACTGCGCCAACTGCGCTATCGACTCGGTCTCGATGAGTCATGACCGCGCTGCCGCAGCTATACTTCCCTTGTGAAAGCAAACACCGTAAAACCCGACAACCGCCCCGATTTCAGCGAACGCCTGCGCGCGCTCGCCCCGTCTCCCGGCGTCTATCTGATGAAGAACGACCGTGGCGACGTGATCTACATCGGCAAGGCCGCTCGCCTGCGCGACCGCGTGCGCTCCTACTTTCATTCGCCCCGTGGTCACGATCCCAAAACGCGCGAACTGGTCAGCCATATCGTCGACTTCGAGGTGATCCGAACCGACACCCCGACCGAAGCGCTGATCCTTGAGAACGAGCTGATCAAGCGGTATCAGCCGAAATACAACATCATGCTCAAGGACAGCAAAACCTATCCCTATCTAAAAATCACCAATGAGGAGTGGCCGCGGGTGATTCTCACCCGCCGCATCGTCGACGATGGCGGTCGATATTTTGGTCCCTACACCTCGGCCGGGGCTGCCTACCGCACCCTCAATCTGCTCAACCGGCTCTTTCCCTATCGCAAATGCGACAAGAAGATCACCGGCCACGACGATGTATGTCTGTACTACCACCTTCACCAGTGCACTGCGCCCTGCATCGGCGCGGTCGATCGCGAGACATACATGCAGGCGCTGGAGCAGACAGCACTCTTCCTCAATGGCAACGCGGAGCAGATCATTGGTCCCTTGGAGGAAGAGATGACGCAGGCGGCCGATGCCTGGAACTTCGAGCGGGCGGCCGAGTTGCGCGACCGCATCAATTCCGTCAAGCATGTCGTGGAGCGCCAAAAAATCGTCAGCCCCGGCCGCGAGAATGTCGATCTGGTGGCCGTCGCGCAAGGAGCCGGCGGTGATGCGGGCGTGCAGGTCGGGTTCCTGCGCAACGGCAAGATCCTCGGCTCCGAATTCTTTCCCATGCAGGCGCGCATCGAGGATCGACCGGAAGAAATCCTCGCCGGGTTCCTCAGCCAGTTCTACGCCCAGGCGGCGATGGTTCCCGCCACGGTGCTCGTGCAGCACGCGCTGCCTGCCGCTGATGCCGGGTTGCTACGCGGCTGGTTGGCGCAGCGCCGCGGCGGCAAGGTGGAGATCGTCACCCCGAAACGCGGCGAGAAGCGCAAACTGGTCGAGATGGTCGCCCGCAGCGCCGAGGAGAACCTCGAGCAGAGCCGCATCAAGCATCTCACTGACGAGCAGAAGATGACCGGGGCAATGACCGAGCTGGCCGAAGCGCTGGATTTGCCGCGCCTGCCGCGCCGTATCGAGTGCTTCGATATCTCCAATCTACAAGGAACCAACACGGTCGCCAGCATGGTGGTGTTCGAGGACGGCCGCCCCGCCAAGAAGGAATATCGGAAGTTCGCCATCAAAACCGTCGACGGCCCGAATGATTTCGCCAGCATGGCCGAGGTGATCGGGCGCCGCTTTCGCCGTGCGGCTGAAACCGAATCCGAGCGCGATCGGGACAGCGACGGCAAGTGGACCGTGCTGCCCGATCTGGTCATCGTCGACGGTGGCAAGGGGCAACTCAGCGCCGCGCTCGGCGCGCTGGATGAAGTCGGCTGGACCGGTCAGGCGACCGCCGGGTTGGCCAAGGAGAACGAAGAACTATTCCTGCCCGGTCGCTCCGATCCGATCGTACTCCCGCGCGACTCGCAGGCGCTGTTCCTGGTGCAGCGCATCCGCGACGAAGCGCATCGCTTCGCCGTCACTTTTCATCGCCAGCGCCGCTCTCGAGCCAGTCTGCATTCGCGTCTGGACGACGTGCCCGGCATCGGTCCCAAGCGGCGGCAGGCGCTGCTAAAGCAGTTCGGCTCGGTCAAAGCCATTCGCGAGGCCAGCGAGCAGGATCTGCAATGCGTGGCCGGCATCACCCCGGCGATCGCCGCCAAAATCAAGTCGTCTCTTTAGACATCATCCGAGGAATTCCAATATGCCCGATCCTGGCCGCGAGCGACCCACAATCATGGAGCCGTCCGCGCCGCTGGCCATAATCTGGACGGCCGAGCAACTGCGCGACGGCGGCGTGGTCAGCTTTCCGACCGACACCGTGTATGGGCTGGCTGGCTCTCTCGCTCACCCCGCCGCGCTCGATCGCATCTTTGCGATCAAGGGCCGCCTGGACGACAAACCACTGCCCGTGTTGTTGGCGTCGGCGGTCTACCTACGTGATGTCGCGAATAATGTGGCGGAGCCGCTACGGCTGCTGGCCGAACGGTTCTGGCCCGGCCCCTTGACCGTCGTCGTGCCAGCACGCGCCGGGTTGCCCGCGGAGGTGCTGGGACGCGGCGAGCGCGGCGAAGCGACGGTCGGGGTGCGCGTGCCGGATCACTTTCTGGCGATCGACCTCATCGAGCGCGCGGGCGGGGCCGTTGCCGCCACCAGCGCCAATCGGTCCGGTGAGCCGCCGGCGTGCACCGCAGCCGAAGTGGCGGCAACCTTGGGCGGCGAAGTCGATATCTTGCTCGATGGCGGTCGTGCTCCAGTCGGCCGCCCCTCGACGGTGATCGCCCCGGCCGGCGACGAGATTCGCATTCTGCGCGAGGGCGCGATCGATCGGGCCACGCTCGAGGCGGCGTGGCGCGAGATCGTAGCCGAGACGCGATCCTGAAATCACCCGGTGGTGGAGGCCTCCGATTCGGGATAGGATAAGCGTGGCACGGCACGACGGCGACGGAGACGCGGTGGGTTCCTCTCGTTTTACCCCCCAATCACGGCGCGAGCGCAACCGGCAGGCGGCCGAGTTGGCGCTGCGCAGCAAGCCTGCCGAACCACCCATCACGCCGGCAGAGGCCGCCCCCGACACAACTCCCAGCGGTGTGCCCATCCGGCCCGATCTCGGACCGCCCGCGGCGGGTGCGCAGCCGGTCAACCAGCCCGGCTCCGGTCTGGGACTCATCGCCAGCATCGCCGTTTCGGCGCTGGTGTTCGTGCTCGCCATCTACGCTGCCGGGCAACCGACGCCCAATCGCATTCCGCTACTGCAAACGACCAACGCCATCTTCTGGCTTGTCGCCATCATTACCGTGGCGGGCGCCGGGGCCGCCGCACAATACGCCGAGCACGTCGCCGCTCGCGGCGATAGCGCGACCCGGCGGGAGACAGGCGAATCGCTACACACCGCCTGGATCGTGCCGGCGGTCTCTACGCTGGCGGCAGTTCTGCTGATCGCCACGTTCCATAATGCGGTGCTGATGGTGATCGGCCCCCTGATCGCGTTCCTTGGCAACGCCGGAGCGCTGCTGTCCCGCGACCTGCTCGACGACGCCATCGAGACGAACCGGCGCGGCGCCGTCACCCTGCATACGCTCGTCGTGCATGCAGTGGCGTTTCTGGCCTTTAGCGCCGTCTATCTCAACAAGTTACCCACTCCGATCGCAGCGCCCGTCATCGGAATCATCGGCGGTTTGCTCGCACTGGAGTTACTTGAGCGTATCGCCGCTCCGGTCGCGCGGCGAGCGCTCTACGCGCTGTTGGCCGGATTCGTCATGCTGGAGGCCACCATCGCCCTCAACTGGTGGCGAACCCATGGCTGGACCGGCGGGGCGGTGCTGCTGGTCTGCTTCTATCTCGCCACCGGTGTACTGCTGGCCGCCACCCAGCGCTCGCAGATGCGCACCCGCGATCTGATCGAGTATGGGCTGGTAAGCGTTCTGGCGCTTGCCGTGCTGGCCTTCACCGCCTGAGGCGTGACGATGGCGAAGAGCGACGGCGCCGAGGAACGGCGCGTCTACAAACTGCTGGAAGAGCTGGACCGCCTGCAAGACTTGCTGGACGAGATGGACGATCTGGGTCTGTCCAGCCGGGAGGAGATCGAGCGCCGGATGGCGGAGCTAGACGCCCGAATCGACCGAGCGAACGCCGAGTGAGCCCGGTCACCCCATGAGCTTTCAGTCGATGGATCTGTTCGCGGCCAATCGCGAGGAGCAATTAGCGCGCCGTGCGCCGCTGGCTGCCCGGATGCGCCCGCAAGCCCTCGACGAGATCGTCGGCCACGCCGACGTCACTGGCCCGGGGACGCTGCTGCGCCGGGCCATCGAAACCGACCGCCTCTCGTCCGTCATTCTGTGGGGACCGCCCGGCGTCGGCAAAACGACGATCGCCCGCGTTATCGCCGCCGCCACCAAGGCCGAGTTCACCTCGCTCAGCGCCGTCTCCGCCGGGGTAGCCGATATCCGCACCGTCGTCAAGGAGGCTCGCGACCGCCTGGGCATGCAGAGTCAGCGCACCGTGCTTTTCGTCGATGAGATCCACCGGTTCAACAAGGCTCAGCAAGACGCTCTGCTGCCCCACGTCGAAGACGGCACGGTGATTCTCATAGGAGCCACCACCGAAAACCCGTCGTTCGAAGTCAATGCGCCGCTGCTCTCGCGCGCGCATGTCGTGGTGCTGACGGCGCTGGACAACGAGGCGATCGCCACGCTCGTGCGGCGGGCGCTGGCGGAGCCGCGCGGGTTGGGCGATCTGCGACTGGATATCGACGACGCGGCGTTGACCTTTCTGGTCAACTATGCCAACGGCGACGCTCGCTGGGCGCTGAACACGCTCGAATGGGCGGCCACTGCGGTCGACCTCGGCGGAACTGTCACCGAAGCGATAGCCCAGCAGGCGGCCCACCGCCGTGCCGCCACCTACGACAAGTCGGGCGACGACCATTTCGACGCCATTTCGGCATTGCACAAGACGTTGCGCGGTTCCGATCCGGACGCCGCATTGTACTGGCTGGCGCGCATGCTGGAGCGCGGCGACGATCCCCTCTATGTGGCTCGCCGTCTGGTCCGCTTCGCCAGCGAGGATGTCGGTCTGGCCGACCCGCAGGCGCTGCCGCTGGCCGTTGCGGCGCAACAGGCGCTCCACTTTATCGGCTTGCCGGAAGGAGCGCTGGCGCTGGCCGAGCTGGTCGTCTATCTTGCGCTGGCGCCCAAGAGCAACGCCCTGTACCGCGCCTACAGCGAAGCCCGCACCGATGTCGAGCGCACCCGCAACGACCCGGTTCCCCTGCACCTGCGCAACACCCCAACTGGGTTGATGAAGGATCTTGGCTACGGCGCCGGCTATCGCTACGCGCACGATTACGCCGGCGGCGTGGTCGCTCAGCAGAACCTGCCCGACAATCTGCGTGGTCGTCGCTACTACGAACCAACCGATCGCGGTTTCGAGCGCGATCTCGCCGAACGGCTGCGGCGTATTCGCACGCTCTATGCGGCCGACGAATCGGGGGAACCGGAATGAACGCGCCTGCGCGGCGCGGCGACGGCCGCGCTTCGGACGAACTGCGCCCGCTGGAGATCGTGGCCGGAGCCGCGCCCTATGCGGAGGGCTCGGCGCTGGTGCGCCAAGGCGACACTCGGGTGCTTTGCACCGCCACCGTCGATGCAAGAGTCCCTCGCTGGTTGATGGGTCAGGGGCGCGGCTGGGTGACCGCTGAATACGGCATGCTGCCCCGCGCCACTCCCACTCGCAGCCCCCGTGAAGCAACATTGGGCAAGCAGGGCGGCCGCACCGTGGAGATTCAGCGGCTCATCGGTCGCTCGCTACGCGCCGTGGTCGACTTGAAGGCGTTGGGCGAGCGACAGATCATTCTCGACTGTGACGTGCTGCAAGCGGATGCCGGCACGCGCTGCGCCGCTATCACCGGTTCCTACGTGGCGCTCGCGCTCGCGCTCGACGGTCTGGTCGCAGTGAGAACGATCGCGCGTAATCCGCTGCGCGCTCAGGTCGCCGCTGTCAGCGTCGGCATCGTCGGCGGTGCGCCGCTGCTGGATCTCACCTACGCCGAGGATTCGCGCGCCGATGTGGACAGCAACATCGTCATGACCTCCCGGGGCGAGTTCGTCGAGGTGCAGGCTACGGCTGAGGGCACGGCCTTCAGCCGCGCGGGGTTGGACGACCTGTTGCTGCTGGCCGAGTTGGGCATCGACCAATTATTTGCCGCCCAGCGAACTGCGTTGGCGACTACCCGGAGTTGACGGCGCGTCAGATCTCCAGCGCGACCTCGATCAGCGCATCGCGGAGTGCATCGGTTTGTCGGGGCAACCCGGCGCTTACCCGAAGATAATTATGCAACCCTTCCGCCTGTGGCTGATGCACCAGGATCGAACGCGCCGCCAATCCATCCGCGATCTGCCGCGCATCACTCCGGGTGGCCTTCACCAGCAGGAAGTTGGCCCACGAAGGTAGCGGTTGGGTGAGGTTCAGCTTGCGCAGCATCCGATAGAGACGCGAGCGCTCCTGTCGGACGGCGCGCGTCGTGGCCTGGATGGCGCGCAAATCGTCGAGCGTGGCGAGCCCGGCGGCAGCGGAGCCGACCGCCAGCGGGCGCAGATCCGGAACCAGGAGCTGGCGCAGCTTTGGCGGAGTGATCGCCCACGCGACAGGATAGGCGTCCAGACCAGCCCACAATTCAAAACTCTGGATGACCACCACGTTGTCGAATTCCCGCGCCAAAGACGCGAGCGAACGCGGACCGTAGCCGCCATGGCGCTCATCGACGATCACGAGCGAGCAGGCCCGGGCTAGCCGCACGGCGTCTTGCACGCTCAACATCGCCCCGGTGGGATCACTGGGTGAACCGACCAGCGCCACCGCGCCCGGAGGTAATTCCGCGGCCATTTCCAGATCCAGTTCCGGCGCGAAGCCGGCTGCTCTCCGCAACGCAATCGCCTCGAAGCCGAAGCGGCGCGCCGGCGCGATCTCGGGCGTCTCTGCCGGAGGAAACAGAATCATCGCGCCGGCATCGCGCGTGGCAAGGGCAAAGTTGGCCAGCAGTTCATCCGCCCCGTTGCCAAGCATCACCCATTCGACTGGGACTCCAGCCATCTCGGCCACTCGTCGCCGCAGCCGCTCCGGCAGCGCGGCTCCGCGATCGGGCGCCCCATCAAGCGCCAGCACCGCATCGCCAACCAATGGCGACGGACCGTAGGGATTGGTTAGCGCATCAAGCCGAATCGGCACAGCGGCGCGAACCGGGGCGTCCGCGCGGATCCCAGCCGGGCGGTGGCGGTGCTGGTTCATCGGTCAGGCTCCGGGAACGCGCCGAGCATGGGCGTGGGCAATGAAATATCCACCTCCATTCGCAGCACCAAAATGCCGCCTGTCACCGGCAGCGCGGCATTGCGAACCGGCACGCCCCCCGGCGTCTCTCCGACCCGGTTGCCAAGATGCGCGTGACCGTGCACTACTAAATCCACTTGGTGAGCGTCGATGACGCGACCTAGCTCGGCGTTGCCGAGCATCCACCATTTCGCCAATGGCTCGTTCCCCAGCGTCGTCGGCGTCGGCGCGAAATGAGTGACCACGATCTTCACCGGAGTGTGCAATTCACGCAGCGCGTGGTCGAGGCGCTCCGCCTCGCGCCGCACGCGCACCGCAACGGCATTGAATGCCCGCCCACGCGGCTTTTGCCAATCCTCCGCCGACCAGAAACCGCCGCCGGAGCCGGAAACGCCGGCAATGCCGATCTCGACGCCAGCCGCCGTCGCAACCGCTGCTTCGCCGACCAGCACGCGCACACCGACCGCTTCCAGCTCCTGCCGAAAGGCGCGTCGGCGCAGTCCTCGTAGATCGTGGTTGCCCAGCACGGCGTAGACGGGCACGCCAGCCGCCGCGAGCGCTTCGGCCGCGTAGATCGCCTCTCCGACCCGCCCGTTCTCGGTAATGTCCCCGGCCACGACCAGCAAGTCCGCTCGCTCGGGTAGGGTCGCGAACAATTCTGCCAGATCCCAACGCGGACGCTCGCGAACGTGAAGATCGCCGACTGCCGCCACCCGGATGGTGCGCTGCTGCTTGTACAATGAGGCGCTGCGCGGGTAAGCGGCTGCATCGCATGGTTCCATGCCTTGAGTGTACTCCACGGGCAGAGGCCAAACTGGTCACCGGAGTCCACCAGAAACAGGATCGCCCGCTTGCGCGGGATGATGAGCGAACGGCGAAACGGGAGCTTTGGGCTGATGGCGCGAAACAATCTGGCGACTTCGCGACGCATCCGGACTATGCTTGCTTTGGCGCTGCTGGTGGCAATCGCGACCTTTGGCCGGCCGGCCGCGGCCCAGCAATGGGCTCCTGCCCGGTTTACCCCCATCGCTCCGCCCGCGATCACCGCCAAGACCGCTTATGTGCTCGATGCCACTGCCGGCGCCGCTCTGTTTGCCCTCGATCCCGATGAGCCACGCGCGCCGGCCAGTCTGACCAAGATCGTCACCGCGCTTGTCGTCCTCGACCACGCCGCCCTGGATGAGCCGGTGCAGATTCAGCAATCGGACGTCGTCGACGAAAACCAGTCGCGCGTCGACCTGCTGCCGGGCGACGTGCTGACCGTGCGCGATTTGTTGTACGGATTGCTGATCCCATCCGGCAACGACGCCGCGCTGGCGCTCGCGCGCCACGTCGGCAAGAATCTGCCGCCGGTCGACAGCGGGTCGAGCAACGATGCCTTCGTCGCGGAAATGAATCGGACAGCTGCTGCGCTCGGCGCTACCCACACGCATTTCGTCAACGCCGTCGGTCTCGATGCTGACGGTCACGTTTCAAGTGCGCACGATATGGCGATTCTGACCGCGTCGGCCATGATGAATCCGGTGTTCGCCGACATCATCAGCACCGTGAACACGGTGCTTCCCTCGGCTCTGAAGCCGGGCGGCTACGCCATCCACACCACCAACGATCTGCTGGTTTCGGGAGAAGTCGAGGGCGGCAAAACCGGCACCGAGGTAAAAGCCGGCGGCTGTCTGGTGACGGTCAGTCACACCAGCGGCAATCTGATCGTCAGCGTCGTGCTCGGCAGCGACATGACCGCCGATGAAAGCGGGTACGCGGGCGGCGCTCGCTTTACTGACGTGCGAGCCATGCTGGCCGCACTGCCGCAGCACTACGTCTGGATCGATCCGGCAGCGCCGGACGTGATCCC
>JADLCW010000163.1 GCA_020847015.1 Thermomicrobiales bacterium
ACTGGTTCTACTCCATGATCGCCCAGTCCACCGCGCTGGTGGATCGCCCCGCCTTTTTGACCGTGTTCTCCTACGCCCTCATGCGCGATGAGAAGGGCGAGGAGATGCACAAGAGCAAGGGCAACGCCATCTGGTTCGACGACGCCGCCGAAGAGATCGGCGTCGACGCCATGCGTTGGCTGTTCGCGACGACCAACCCCGATGTCAACCTCAACTTCGGCGCCCACGTCACGGATGAAATCCGCCGCCGCTTCATCATCCCGCTATGGAACTCCTACGCCTTCTTCGCCAACTATGCCCGCCTCGACGGGTTCGACCCGACCATCTCCGGCGCGCCGCCGTTGGCCGAACGCGCGCTGCTGGATCGCTGGATCATCTCCCGGTTGCACCAGTTGATTGCGGAGGTGCGCTCCGGGCTCGATGCGTATGCGCCCGACCGGGCGTCACGCGCCATCGAGCGGTTCACCATCGACGAGCTGTCCAACTGGTATATCCGGCGCAATCGCCGCCGCTTCTGGAAAACGGAGAACGACGCCGACAAGGCCGCCGCCTACGCCACGCTCTACGAATGCGTCACCACGCTGGCGCGACTGCTGGCGCCCTTCCTGCCGTTTCTCGCCGAGGCGATCTACCAGAACCTCGAGCGCCCCTTCGGCGAAGTGTCGGAATCGATCCACCTCACCGACTATCCGACACCCGATCCGGCACGCATCGATCCGGCGCTCTCGGCGGATATGGCGGTGGTGCTGGAAGTCGTCGGGCTCGGTCACGCCGCTCGCCAGGAAGCGGCGGTCAAGGTGCGCCAGCCGCTGCCGGCGCTGCTGATCCATGCCCGCGATCGGGAAAAGCTGGCGGCGATCCGGCATCTGGAAGCGCAGGTGCTGGACGAGCTGAATGTCAAGGCGGTGCTGCCGCTGACCGATCTCGGCGAGGTCGTTTCCTTTGACATCCGGCCCAACCTGCCGTTGCTGGGACCGAAGTACGGCAAGCGGCTGGGGGCGCTGCGGCACGCGCTGGCTGGGCTGGACCCTGCCGTTACGGCGGCGATGGTCGCCGCCGGCCACCCTGTGCCGCTCGTGCTGCCAGACGGCGAGACGATCGCGCTGGAACCAAACGAAATTTTGGTCGATCTGGTTAAACGACCAGGGTTCGCCGCTGCCCAGGGCGAGGGATTGACGGTGGCGCTCGACACCTCGCTGACCCCGGAACTCTTGCGCGAGGGGCTCGCCCGCGACTTCGTGCGCGGCGTGCAGGATGCGCGCAAGAACGCCGGCTACCGCATCGAGGATCGCATCGCCGTCGGGTTCGCTTCCGGTCCGGAGGTGGTCGAAGCGGTCGACGCCTTCCGCGAGGTGGTGATGGGCGAGACGCTGGCGCTGGCGCTGGCTGGCCACGCCGAGGTCGGAGCCTCCGACGCGGTGGAGCCGCTATCGGTGGAGGGGCCGGGCGGCGAAGTGCTGGACGGAATCTTCCTCGATCAAATCATCGTCGGCCGCCATCAGGTGCGCATCGGGCTGCGGCGGATGAGGGTTTAACTCGGCCGCCGTGTCGAGCGCGTCTGTCCCCGACTGGCCCGACACTGAAATCCGCGCAGCCCGTGCTAAGATGCCGCACAAGCCGTCGCGCCCCGACGCTCTGGCATCCGCCGGCCCTCACTCCCGCGGACCGACTGCGCCGGAATGACGTGACGCCAGCGCCCCAACGGCGGGGCGCCCAGGCCGGCGACGCTACGCCGGCGCACGAGGAGCAAGAGCGCATCATGGGTGATCCGCGCGCGAATCGTCTGCTTCGTCCCCTCGCCAGTCGGCTCGACCGCCGCCGCCTGCTGCAAACCGCCGCCGCGCTCGGAGCCGCCGGCGTGGCCGCTCCGTTGCTGCAAAACCGGACCGCCCTCGCGGCCCGGCAGGCCGACGCGACCACCCTCGTCGTCGTCGACAACGTGCGTGACAACTGGATCTCGCTCGATCCGGCCCGCTTCTACGAGGTCAACTCCTCACAGGCGATGGCCGTCATCTACGAGGGGCTTTATTACATCCCGGACGGCGACAAGCCGACCGAGTTCGCCCCGCTGCTGGCCACCGAGTTGCCGACCTTCAGTGACGACGGATTGGAAGCGACGATCGCGATCCGCTCGGGTGTCAAATTCCAAAATACCGGCAACGAGATGACCGCCGACGATTGGGTGTTCTCCTGGAATCGCCTCGCCAATCTGAAGGACAACCCATCCTTCTACGTGACCGAATACATCACATCGGTGGAGGCGGTCGATCCGCATACCCTGAAGATCACCCTACCCTTCGTCAATGCCGCCCTGGTGCCGATTCTTTCTGCGCTCTCGATGGGCGTCACCGACAGCAAGGCGATCGTCGCGGCTGGCGGCAGCGACGGCGAGCCGCCCGCCAGCGGTGACCCGGCGCGCGATTTCATGCTGAATAACTCGGCCGGCACCGGTCCCTTCCGGCTGACCCAGCTCGATCTGGAAGGCGAGGTCATCGTCGAGCGCCATCCCGACTACTGGGGGGAGGCGCCCAAGCTGGAGCGGATCATCTGGCGCAACATCGCCGACCCCAACTCCCAGACGCAAGCCGTGGAAGTCGGCGAGGCCGATATCGCCTACTCCGTCGACCCGGACGCCGTCAGCCAGATCGAGGGCGACGCCAATCTGCAGGTGTTGCGCGGGCCATCGTTCAACATCGGCTACCTTGCCCTTCACACCCAGCCGGACCCGGGCGGGCCGCTGGCGAAGCAGGAGATCCGTCAGGCGATCGCCTCGGCGATCGACTACGACGCCATCCTCCAGGACCTGGCCGCCGGCGCTGCGGTTCGCTCGGCGGCTCCGGTGCCGCTCGGCTTGCAGGGAGCCGAAGAGGTGCTTCCGGACGCCTGGACGCTGGATCTCGAAAAGGCGCAACAACTGTTCGACGAATCGGGCGTCGGTCCGACCGAGATCACTCTCACTTACGGAGCCGACAAGGGCAGCGCCAGTGGGGTTCCGCTGGAGAGCCTCGTGGCGAAGATCCAGTCCGACTTGCAGAAGATCCAGGGGCTTACGGTCAATCTGGAGCCGATGGACGAAGCGACACGCCTGCAGTCGTACCGCGAGGGCAAGATCCAGTTCACCTACTCGGTATGGAGCGCGGACTACTCCGATGTTCACACCTATGCCGACCCCTTCGGGCGCACCGGGGGAGCCGCCGCCAAACGTGTCGGCTACTCCAACCCGAAGGTGGATGAACTGCTCAAACAGGGCATCAGTGAACTTGACCCGGCCAAGCGCACCCCGCTGTACATCGATATCCAGAAGCTGATGATCGACGACGCCCCCTTCCTGGTGATCGACCAACCGGTCGAGCAAAAGCCGGCTCGAGCAAACGTGCAGGGGGCCCAGGTTCACCCCATCTACATGATCGCGCTGCGCAACGCAAGCAAGACCGAATAGTCCGGACGGGGGCGCTGCTTCCGCGGCGCCCCGTCCGCCTCGCTCTCACGAGGCGCCGCATGGGTCTCTGGCAATTCATCGCTCGACGATTGGCGCTCGCCGTGCTGGTGGTGGCGCTGGTCAGCGTGGCCACATTCACTCTCACCCATGCCGTGCCGGGAGATCCGCTGGCAGTGGTCATCGGTGAGCGCCAGGCGAACAACCCGGAGGTGCGCGCCGCCTTCGAGAAACGCTGGGGGCTCGACCAGCCGCTGCCGATGCAGTACGTCACCTACCTGCGTAATCTGCTCCATGGCGACTTCGGCGAGTCGATTTCCAAGCGGCGGCCGATCTCGGGGGAGCTTGCCCAGCGTATTCCAGCCACGGCCGAGTTGACCCTCTACGCGATGAGCTTCGCCATCATCGTCGGCGTGCCGCTCGGGCTCATCTCGGCCTTGAACCACGATCGCTGGCCGGACCACATCGCCCGTTTCATCGCCCTCGTCGGCGCCTCGGTGCCCGTCTTCTGGCTGGGATTGCTGCTGCTCTACGTATTTTTCTACCAGCTCAAGTGGCTGCCCGGACCCGGTCGCCTCGACGTGGGCATGAAGGCTCCGCCAACCATCACCGGCATGATCACCTTCGATGCGCTGGTGCAGGGGCAGTGGGACGTGTTCTGGGCGGCGCTGCGGCGGCTGGTGCTGCCGTCCATCGCGCTCGGCTCGATCGCCCTCGGCATCATCGCCCGCATGCTGCGCTCCTCGCTGCTGGCCGCGCTGGGCGAAGACTACGTGCGGACCGCGCGGGCCAAGGGGCTGGCCGAACGCCGCGTGGTCGTCGGCCACGCGCTGCGCAATGCGATGATCCCAACCATTACGGTGGTGGGGTTGGCCACAGCCAGTCTGTTGGCTGGAGCGGTGCTGACCGAAACCATATTCTCTTGGCCTGGATTGGGCAGTTTCGCCGTCTCGGCGGCGCTCAAACTCGACTATCCCGCCCTGCTTGGCGTCACGCTCGTGGTCGCCGTCGTTTACGTCACCATCAACCTGCTGGTCGACATCGTGTACGGCATCCTCGATCCGCGGATTCGCACCTCATGATCGCAGTCGGGAGCTTGCCGCTTCGGCCGTTGGAGCCGCCATGGCGAGCGTAACCTCGTCGGACGCGGCCGGAGCCATGCCGGCGCTCGCGCTGGACGACGGCGTGCGCGCTTCGCGCAGCCCCCTCAGTGAGACCGCCCGCGCGCTGCGCGGCAATCCGGTGGCGCTCGCCGGGCTGATGGTGATTCTTGCATGGCTGGTGTTGGGGCTGGCCGCCCCGCTGCTGCCGATCGAGAATCCGAATTTTCAAAATCTGTCGATCAAATTGCAGCCGCCCTCGCTCCAGCATCTATTCGGCACCGACGATCTCGGTCGCGATCTCGGCAGCCGGGTGATCTACGGCGCGCGCGTGTCAATCCCGGCCGGGTTCCTGGTGGTGCTCGCTTCCGGAGTCGTCGGAAGCCTGCTGGGCGCGGTCGCCGGCTATTTCGGCGGCATCATCGACAATCTCATCATGCGCGCCGCCGACGCTATCCTCGCGTTCCCTTCGATCATCTTGGCGATGGCGATCACCGCCGTGCGTGGCGGCCCGGGGTTGAGCAACGCGCTGGTCGCAGTCGCCATCGTGCTCTGGCCGGAGTACGCTCGGCTCATGCGCGGGCAGGTGTTGTCGCTGCGCGAAAACGACTATGTCACTGCCGCCGAGTCGATCGGAGCCGGACGCCAGCGCATCCTGTTCCGCCACATCCTCCCCTCCACCGATGCGCCGATCATCGTCAAGGCCACTCTCGATGTCGGCGCCGCGATCGTGCTGACCGCCGGTCTCAGTTTCATCGGACTGGGCGCCGTGCCGCCAACCGCCGAATGGGGCGCGATGATCAAACAGGGTGCGGACAAGGGACTCCAGTACTGGTGGTATGCCGCCGCCCCGGGTTTGGCTATCATGAGCGTCGTGATGGCGCTGAACTTCTTCGGCGACGGGCTGCGCGATGCGCTCGATCCGCGCCGCCGCGAGCGATAATCCAATGTCTGAGCCATTCGTCCGCGATGCCGCCGACCGCCCCGTGCCGCCCGCACGGCTGATCGCCTATCTGGCCGCCCACGGGCTGGAGCCAGATTTTCTCGACCCCGGCGCGCCGATGCCGAGTGTCGAGCTCGCTGCCGCCGCAATAGGCGCTCCGACCGAGCAGATCCTCAAGACCCTGGTGTTCGCCGATCCGGAGGGTCACGTGGTTGTCGCCGTCGCCAGCGGTCTTGGTCGCGTCGATCGCCGCCGATTGGCCACGGCCATCGGTTGCGCCAAGTTGACGATGGCGCCCCCGGATATCGTGCTCCGCGTCACTGGCTACCCGGCCGGCGGCGTCTGCCCGGTGGGTCATCGTCAAGCGACGCCAGTGGTGGTCGACCGCGCGGCGGCGGTGTTGCCAGTCGCCTACGGCGGCGGCGGCGACGAGCGCTTGCTGCTGCGCATCGCCCCTGCCGACATCGTGCGCCTCACGGGGGCCGTCGTCGCCGATATCGTGCAATCGCCAACCTAGCGCCTCCTCACGCCGTGCAACAGATAGCTGCGCTCGCTGCCCGTCGCTCGCCCGCGCATCTCGGGTTGGCGCCGGAGTTGCGCGCGCAGGTCCACCAGATTCGACGCGG
>JADLCW010000164.1 GCA_020847015.1 Thermomicrobiales bacterium
CATTCGCGGCGGCGGGCAACACCCGCTCAGCCGTACGTTCAGTGGGTTCTTGTGTATGGGGCGCGCCACGGGCCGGCCCCGTCCATCCGTTAGTGATAACGCTTCGAGCGTGGTTCCGGTTTCCCCGAGGCGCCGAAGCTGGTCCTATTCCCGCCGGGTGGTCCATCTCGGCGATCTCGCGTCCGTATGCGGAGATTGCGCGGGTCGGCTGCGCCGATCGCCCGCCCGGTTCGCCGGCCAACCCCGCCGGGTCGACGGCGGCGAGAGCGAGATAGTGCTGGTCCCCGGCCAGCGTGCGCCAGCAACCGCACCAACGCTTGCGCCTGCGCGTCGTCTCGGCGCACCCGGTCGGCGCCAGCTCTTGCTCCCAGGCGCCGTCGACGACCCGGATTCAGGCGCCGGGTTTCGAAAGCTGCTGGTCGTTGATCGTGGACGGCGCCGACAGATTCACCAACGTTGGCCAATGCGCTTTGGTCCGCGCCCACATGTTGCGCCGCCAGGCGTGCCGCTCATTCGACACGTGCCGGCGCGCCGCGGGATTCGCGTTCAGCGACCTTGCGCGCGGGAACCGATCGCAACCGCCGCCACCCTGTAGCGATCGGCGGTGCGACGATCGCCGCCGCAACGCCCAAGGCTACCGACCCAAGCAGCGCCATCGGCACGTGGTAGCGGTCGAACTCCGAGCGCATGCCGCCGATGGTGACCGCAACCTGCCCGGCGAGCAGCATCAACATCAGACTTGTTGGCGAGCGCGGACCGGCCCGAATCGCCGCCGCCAGCCAGATCAGTCCGCCGGCCAACGCCGCCGCCAGTTCCAGCGGAGGCGGCGCAATCGGGTGGCCGGTAAGCGCCGCGACCCCTTGCCCAGCCATTCCGAGCACACTGAATCGCTCTCCAAAATTGATGCCGACGCGCCGCAGCGCCTCGGCCCGATTGGGCACCGCCATGACCGGCCAATCGGCGCTCTGCTGCCGCATCTCCTCGGTGCGAAACTCGACCAGATTGCGCGTGCGCCCCACCGGATCCGGCCATAAATAGGGGTAGCTGCCGATGAACGCCAGTGCGGCGATGAACGGCGTGGCCGCCAGCGCCCACCCCAGCCGATCCGCCTGCCATGGCTGCCGACGTAGAGCCGCGCCGGCCAGCAGCGCGATCCCGTACCCGCCGAGCAGCACGGCGGTGACGAGCGGACTTAGTTTCGTGCCCCCGCCCAATCCGAGCAGTGCGCCCAACACGATGGCGGAACCGGTGGAGGGGTGCGCCGCCAGCCGGCCGGCGACCAAGGCGGCCAGCGCGATCGACAATCCGAAGCCGGCGTCCGATGTCGCGATGCTGCCGATGTAGGCCGAAAATGGATGCAGCGCGAACAGCATGCCGGCGACGACGCCCGCCACCGGACCGGCCACGCGACGGGCGATAAGCGCGACGACGATCGCCGTGAGTGCGACCAGCGCGGCGTTGAAGCGACGAGCGGCGCTCAGATCGGCGGGAACGGGCATATTGCCGACGTCGATATTGTGCTGCCACCCTTCGGCCCCGGGGATGGAAAAATCCCACGGACCGTTGGTCGCCAGGTCGCGCCCCTGCACGAGCAACCCGATCCCGGTCAGATAAGACCCCACCGGAGGCTGACCGCGGGTGGCGTATCGATCGTCCCAGGTCGGCCCGAACGGATCGAGGATATCGGCGAGATAGTGGGCGCGGCTGATCCAGCGACTCTCATCCGGGTTGAAGCCAGCGTAGGGCATCCGCAGCAGCGCGTGGCCGAAGGCGATCGAGGCGATCAGCGTCAGCACGGCAGCGGCGCGCCAACGCGAGTGGTGCGCTGCGATTGGTTGGGTGGGATCGTGCTTGCCGGTCATTGGTTCGTCGGCGCATCTCCTGCGTATGGCTGCCCCGCCCTGGTTCCAACGTCCGGATTGCGCGCCGGTGATCGACACGCGAACCCGCGTGCGCAGGCGTTCCGGCCTGTTCGGTGGGCTCGCCCAACCAGTGCTGCAGCCGGGCGCACCGGCGCGACGCCGCGCCGGAGCGCGGATCGGAGTCGCCGTCGCGCATGGTACCCTGCGGCCATGAGTGGTTCGTGCGGCAAAGCGGGGAGTCGATGAGCGAGAGCGGGGAAATCGTCGCGCCGCCGAAGGCGATGACGGTGGCCGGGTCCGATTCCGGCGGGGGCGCCGGTATTCAGGCGGACCTGAAAACCTTCGCCGCATTGGGCGTCTATGGCACATCGGCGGTGACGGCGGTGACAGCCCAAAACACACGTGGCGTCTTCGCCATCGCCGAGGTGCCGGAAGAAGTGGTGGCCGCCCAGATCGACGCCATTATGGAAGACATCGGAGCCGATGCGATCAAAACCGGCATGCTCTCTGGAGTCTCCATCGTGGAGGTGGTCGCCGACCGGTTGGAGGCCTGGGGGCGACCGCTGGTGGTGGACCCGGTGATGATCGCCAAGAGCGGCGATCACCTGCTGCACCCGGCGGCGGTGGCGGCCGTGAAGCGATTGTTGCTGCCGCTGGCGACCGTGGTCACCCCGAACGCGCCGGAGGCCGCCGTGCTCTCCGGGTTGCCGGTCGAATCTCCGACGCAGGCGCGAGAGGCGGCGCGC
>JADLCW010000165.1 GCA_020847015.1 Thermomicrobiales bacterium
CGGTCGGTCATGATGGATCGGGCAGCCGATAGAAGCGGCGGGCGTTGTCCGCCCACAGCTTGCGTCGGGCATCGTTGGATAGATCGGCGGTCAGCGTGTCGAGCGCCTCCACCCAGCGGCGGTAGGACGCCGCTTGCAGCACCACCGGCCAGTCGCCACCAAACATGACCCGATCCTCGCCGAAGACTTCGAGCGCCCTCCACACGAATGGCGCGATCGCCTCTGTCGTCCAGGTGGCATGGTTCGCCTCGGTGACGACACCGCTGATCTTGCACCAGACGTTCGGCAGAGCCGCCAATTCGCCGATCTGTGTCGCCCATGGCTCGTACGCGCCGTCGCGGATATCCGGCTTGGCGATGTGATCGAGCACAAACGACACATCCGGGCAGCGACGAACCAGCTCGATGGTGTTCGGCAGGTGTTGATGGGCGATGCAGAGATCGAAACTCAGCCCATAGTCGGGCAGCAGTTGAATGCCGCGCACGAAATCGGGCCGCAGGCAGAAATCGAGATCCGGCTCGAACTGGATGATGCGGCGGATGCCCTTGAGATGGGGCGTCGTGGCCGCCAACTCGTCGAGAAAGACGCAGGCGCGATCGCCGTGCTCCATGGGAGCCCACGCGACGACGCCTTGCAGGCGGGGATCTTCCGCCGCCTGCGCGTCCGCCCAGCGCGCCTCCAGCAGCGCGTAGGGTGTTTCCACTTCAGTCTGGAGGTAGACCATCGCGGCGACATCGACACCGCCGGTGGCCGTAGCGTAGTCGACCAACCCGTACGGGCGGTCGAGGACGAAATTGCCGTCCAGCCAGGACAGGCGAAACCGACTGGGGTCCCAGAGGTGAAGATGGGCGTCGACCAGGGGCACGTTCGGCATCGTCGGCTCCTTGGTTGGAGGGGAGTTGTCAGGACCGGGCTGCGACGGCGTCGGGATTGACCGGCGAGCGCTGTGGGTCGCCGCGCAGAAAGCGCGCGATCTCGTCCACCGCGCGCTCCCGCAGCGCCGGTAGCGATGCGCTGGAATACCAGGCCGCGTGAGGCGTGATGAGCACATTCGGCAGATTACGCAACGGATGATCGCCCGGCAGCGGCTCGGTGTCCAGCACATCCAGCGCCGCGCCGCCGATGCGCCCTTCCCGAACGGCCTCGGCCAGCGCCATGGAATCGATCAGGCCGCCACGGGCGGTGTTGACGATCTGGGCGGTCGGGCGCATCTGGGCCAGCGCGGCGGCGTCGATGATCTGGCGCGTTTCGCCCGTGAGCGGGGCGTGCAGCGAGAGATAGTCTGATTCACGCAGCAGGATCGGCAGATCGACCAGGGTCACGCCGCTGTCCTTGACCGCCGCGTCGTTCAAATACGGATCGTGGGCGATAACGCGCAGCCCGAACGCCTGCGCCCGGCGAGCGACCAGACGACCGATGCGCCCCAGACTGAGCAAGCCAAGGGTTTGATCGCTCAGGTTGGCGATGGGTCCGGCGGCGACGACGGCATCCCATTCTCCGGCGCGTACCGAATCGACCAGCGGCACGATGCGGCGGGCGAGAGCCAGGATCAGCGCGACGGCGTGGGTGGCGACCTCTTCTTGGCAGTAGTCGGGCACGTTGCAGACGACGATGCCCTTGCCAGTGGCCGCGGCGATGTCGATGTTGTCCACCCCGATCCCATAGCGACTGATGACCCGGCAGCGATCCAGCGCGTCGATGACGCGAGCGCTGACGGGCGCCCATTGCACGAGCAGAGCGTCGGCGTCGCGGGAAACTGCGATCACCTCGTCTTCGGTGCGGCAGGCATGACGCTCCACGCTGGCGCCGAGCGGCGCCAGCGTGGCCTGCTCGAAACCGTCGTGCGGAAATTCGAGATCGGTGACGACCACCTTGGGTTGTCGGTCGAACGCGCTCACGCCGGGGTGTTCTCCTTGCTTCGCGGCGACGTGTACGGCAGCAACTGGGCGAGCAAGCCGCCGTCGGCGACGATGGTTGCCCCCATCACGAACCCGGCGTCGGGCGAGGCGAGCCAGACGATGACTCTGGCGATGTCCTCCGGCGTACCGAGACGGCCGATGGGTTGGTTGCGCTCCCAGCCGGCCAGATTGGCTTCCCAGTCGACCCCTTGCTGGATATCGGCGCGCAACATGGGAGTGTCGATGGCCCCGGGCGAGACGCAGTTGACGCGAATGCCGTGCTGCCCGTAGTCGAGCGCCATCTGCCGCGTCAGCGCCACGATGCCCCCCTTGGAGGCAGCGTAGGCGGCAATGGCGCGCCCGGTCTGGAAGGCGTGCGGGGAGGCCAAGTTCACGATGACGCCCGACGCCTGATGCAGCATCGGCCGCAGGGCAGCGCGGGAGCAGAGGTAGGTTCCGGTCAGATTCACTCCGATGACCCGATTCCACTCCTCGGGCGTCGTATCCGCAGCCGATTTGGAAACGAGCACGGCGGCATCGTTCACCAGCACGTCCAGTCGCCCGAATGTTCCCAGCGCGGCCGCGACCATCGCTTCGGCATCCTCCGGTCGCGCCACGTCGACGCGAACGGCCAAAAGCGTGCCGTCGGCGGCTTTGGCGAGCGCTCCGGTTTCCCGCGCCGCCACCTCGTCAATGTCTGCCGCGATGACGCTGGCGCCGCGCTCGGCGAATAGCAGCGCGGTTGCCCGCCCGATGCCGGAGCCGGCTCCGGTGACGATCGCCACCCGCCCGCGATCTGGTTTGTCTCCCGGCATCGCTTCCACTGGCGCTCCCATCGCTTACGGTTCCAGCACGATTTTCGTCGCAGCACCGGGTCGGTCGATCAACTCGGCGAAGGATGCCGCGCCTTCGGTCAATGGTCGCGTTGCGATCCAGCTCGTGGTCGGCAGCGGCTCGTGAGCGAGGATCCGCGCGGCGTCGCGAAACTCCTCGGGCCGGTAGGCGTAGGAGCAGAACAACGCAATCTCGGCACGGATCATGGCGTTGATCGGCAGCGATGTTTCGGCGTCGTGCAAGCCAATGAGCACCACCGTACCGCCGGGGCCGGCGGCTTCCACGGCCGCCTGGCGGCTTGCTGTGCGACCGACGGCTTCCAGCACGACCGTGCGACGAACGTCTCCGAGCGCGGCCCGGGCCGCCGCTACGGCATCGTCGGCGCCGCCGTCGATCGCGGCGACCGCTCCCATCTCCTCGGCTGCCCGCAGCCGTTGCGGATTGGTGTCGACGGCGACGACACGCCCGGCGCCGGAGAGCAGCGCCGCCCAGATGGCCAGCAACCCGATGGAGCCGGCTCCCCAGACAATGACGCCGTCGTCGGCGGTGAGTCCGCCCAGTCGGGCCGCGTGCAGCGCGGTGGCGAACGGTTCCGTGAGCGCGCCGAGGACAGGCGATGTGCCGTCCGGCAGCGGCACGAGCGCGGTCAGCGGCGCGGCGACCAGATCGGCGAAAGCGCCTGGCCGCTGCGCTCCAATCAGGGTTCGATTGGGGCAGATCTGATAGCGTCCGGCCGCGCAAGTGGGGCAGTTCCGGCAAGGGAGAATCGGGTTGACGGCGACCAGTTGCCCGACCGCGATCGGCCCGCCCTCGTCGGACGGATCGAGCGCGACGACCTCGCCGGAGAATTCGTGGCCCATCACCAGCGGCGGGTGGCGCAGACTGCTGCGCCCGAGATAGCC
>JADLCW010000166.1 GCA_020847015.1 Thermomicrobiales bacterium
CGGCGCGTAACCGTCGATCGGGGTTCCATCGACCAAAACGTTCGTGCCGGGCGGCAGCGCCAGCAGCACCGCGTCATCTCCGCTGGGACCGGCGCGCAGGTTGACATCGGATGTCGTGATGGCGGCTCCGGCGGGAACCAGTGCGGCTCCTGAAGATGCAGCGGGGTCGGTCGACGGCGCCGGTGGCGCGGGATCGAATTCGGCATCCGCGGGCGCGGATAGCGCATCCGCCGTCGCTTGCACGTCTGGCGCGAGCGGCTCCTCGGCAGTGGCGGCCCATTCCGGTTCCGCGCTCGCTGCAACGACGCCCGCTGGCAGATAGCCGGTTTGACCCATTGCCGCGACTGGCAGCCACATCGCGCCGTCGGGCGCGGTCGCTGCCGGGCCGACGATCTCGACACTGTCGCCTTGCCCGAGCGTGGTCAGCGCGGCGGCGTCGTAGCCAGGTTGCGCGCGGAGCAACACAGGTTCGCCGGTGGCGACGAGCGCCGGGCCGGCCGGCGACGCCTGCTGCGCCTGCGCCGGCGCTCCGATGGCGGCCGCGGACAGCGCGGCTGCCAGCGCCAGTGATCCGGCGCAGCGAGCAACCCGGCGAACGGCAGTTCGCATGAAATTTCCCCTTCCCGCCGTGGAGGAGGAGCCATGCGCCCGGGGCCTCACCCCCGGACGACTCCCACTCCGCGGCGTTCCCTCCGTACGCTCTCGGCCGCCCGCCGGCCGGTCCCATCCAAAAACCGACCGCCGCGGGGAAGCTCGCCACGGACTGAGCGCGCGGCGAACCTGCGGACGTCCGAGCGAGAGCGTCTTGTTTCGGCTACGTCCGCACGGCCAAAGTGGATTCATGAACGAGTCACGAATCGCGAGTCCGAAGTCGAGCGTCCGGGGTCTGGGTCGCGGCTTGAATGCCAGGCGCCGACCACGGAAACTGGCTCGCGAGCCACGACTTCTGGCGTCTGACCCGTGACTCGGCACAAGGAGGGTCCGTGTCTCCACCGCTTCGGTTCGGCATCGTGCGCAACCAGAATTTGCCGCTCGCCGATCTCCTGCGCCATTGGGGCTTCTTCGAGACGCTCGGATTCGATTCCCTGTGGCAGGCCGATCATTACCAGCGCCCCAGCGTGCCCGACCTCCCGTTTCTGGAAGGGTGGACGCTGCTGGCCGCGATGGCGACCAAAACCGAACGGGTGCGCATCGGCGTGCTGGTCACCTCCAACACGTTCCGCCACCCGGCGCTGGTGGCCAAGCAGGCCGTCACCGTCGACCACATCTCCGGCGGGCGGCTGGAACTGGGAATGGGAACGGGTTGGTGGGAACCGGAGCACCGCGCCTATGGCGTCGAGTTCCCCGAGCCAAAGGAGCTGGTCGACCGCTTCGCGGAGGCGATCGCGCTCATCGATGCGCTGCTGCGCGACGATCCGGCCACCTACGACGGGCAGCACTATCACCTGCGTGACGCGCAATTTCGCCCCCGCCCGATCAACGGAACGATTCCGCTCACCATGGGCGCGCATGGTCCGCGCATGCTGCGGCTCGCCGCCCGCTATGCCGACCGTTGGAACTCCCACGGCACGGCCGACGAGTTGCGAGAGCGCAACACCCGGTTGGACGAGGCGTGCGCCGCGCGTGGCCGCGACCCGCGCGAGATCACCCGCTCGCTGTACGGGTGGACACTGAAACTCGGACTGGACCCATGGTCCTCGCTGGACGCGTTCGCGGAAATGGTCGGATGCTACCGGGAGGCCGGCATCAGCGAATTTCTGGTCGAGGCTCCCCACGAGCGCCAGTTCGCCACGACCGAGCGGATCGCCCGCGAGCTGATCCCGAAGCTGCGCGCCGAAGCGAGCGAGATGTAGCGCTCGGACCCAGCCAACGGTGGGTCAGACGGCCAACCAGCCGCCATCGACGGTCAGCGCCTGCCCGGTGACCATCCTGGCTCCGGGACTGGCCAGATACAGCGCCGCCGCGGCGACATCTTCCGGCGTGGCGAGGCGACCCAGCGGGGTGCGCCGCAAAATGTCGCCGCCGGCGACCGGGTCGTCCAGCAACGGCGCGGTGAGCGGGGTACGCACGAAGGTGGGACACAGCGCGTTGACGCGGATGTCGTGCGCGGCCCACTCGAACGCCAGCGCTCGCGAGAGATTGACCACGCCGCCCTTGCTGGCGCAATAGGCGGCCCGATCGCGATAGCCGATCAGCCCCATGATCGAGGCGACATTGATGATGCAGCCGCCGGCCGGACGCTGGTCGCGCATCCGCCGCCCGACCCGCTGGGCAGTGAAGAACAACCCTTTCAGATTGACGGCCAGCACGCTGTCCCACGCATCCTCGGTGACATCGAATGCGGGTTGGCGGACATTGATGCCGGCGTTGTTGACGAGCACATCGATGCGACCGCCGAACGCCTCGGCGGCGCCATCGACCGCCGCCTGAATCGTGGTCAGATCCGTGACATCGAGCGGCAGCGCCAGCGCCTCGCCGCCGGCGGCGCGCATCTGTGCGGCGGTCTGCTCGGCGAGCGGCAGCCGATCCGGCATCTCGGTGATCGCGGCGCGCGCTCCGGCATTGGCCAGCGCCAATGCGATCGCCTGTCCCAGACCGCCGCCGGTTCCCGTCACCAGCGCGACCTGTCCCGCCAGCATCCCCGCCGCCATCGCGCGCCCTCCGTCATCCGTCCTTGCGCCAGTTCGCGGCGCAAGGATACGCCGCTTCCGATCGGGTCGCGGCAAGCCAGCGCCGGCCACCGCTACACCCGTTGCGACGCCAGGCGCCCGGACGCAAACCGTCTCATGGACCTGAATCTCGCGGCGCCCTGGCGAGCGCTCGGGTCGGGGCGACGACGCACCCGGCGGGGCGCCGCCAGCATGCCCCGCAGTGTCCAGACGTCAACGAAGCCAGTTGACCGGGCAGAGGGCCTGTGCTACCGTGCGGCCCACGCGCACAACGAACGACCGGCGCAGGCAGCGCTTGCCACGCGTCAACGGAGCATCCTGTGTAACCC
>JADLCW010000167.1 GCA_020847015.1 Thermomicrobiales bacterium
CCGGATCGGGCAAGACGATGTTGCTGCAGACGATGATGACGTCGCTCGCGTTGGATCACTCCCCTGCTCAGGTTCACATCTATGTGCTCGACTTTGGCGGACGCCTGTTGAAGCTGTACGAGCAGTTGCCGCATGTCGGGGCGGTGCTGCTCCCCGACGACGAGGATCTGATCGCCCGCCTCTTCCGAATGGTGTCGGGCACGCTGGACACCCACAAGACGCTGCTCGCCGATGCGGGCATCGGCTCCTTCGCCGCGTATCGCGAGCACGTCGGTCCGGAGAACGCGCCGCCGGCGACGATCGTGATGATCGACAACGTCAACGAGTTTGCCAACGCCTATCCCGATCTGATCGATGAGGTGACGCGCATTGCCCGTGAGGGTGGAAATCTGGGAGTGCACGTCGTGCTGACCGGCAGCTCCGCCGGGTCGATCCCGATGCGCCTGGCCAGCAACTTCGCCATTGCCGCCGCGCTGGAGCTGACCGATGCCTCCGATTATGGCAGCGTGGTCGGCCGCACCAATGGCCTGACCCCGGAACGCGGCGTGCGCGGGCGCGGATTGATTCGCGATATCACCCCGCTGGAGTTCCAAACCTGTACGCCAAGCGTCGGGCAATCGGATGCCGAACGATTGCACGGCGTCCGCACGCTCATCGCGGAGATGACGTCCGCATGGGACGGCCCGGTCGCGCCGCCGGTCCGGCGCGTGCCGAGCCTCCTCCCGCTGAGTGATCTGCTCAGTCCGGCGCCGGAATGGATCGCGAACGGTGCTGAATCGCTGGCAGCGCCGATCGGCGTCGATGTCGAAACGCTCGAACCGCTGGTGGTCGACCTCAGGCAGGATCCCCATCAGATCGTGACTGGGTCGCCGTTGAGCGGCAAAACGACGCTGGTGCAGACCTGGCTGGTGGCGCTGGCCGAGCGATATGCCCCGGATTCGGTGCAGATGGTCATTGTTTCGATGGCGAGTCCATTGTTCATGCCGTTCAGCCGGTTGCCGCATGTCACCGCGCTCGTCGAAGACGACGACCGGTTGATGGAAGTAGCCGAGACGTTGCGGGTTGAGATGTCGAATCGTCATGCCGCGCTGGACGCGGCGCGCCGAACCTCGAGCGGGATGCTGGTCGACGACGAATTCATCGCCCGCTACCCGACGATCGTGATTGCGATCGACGACTTCGATCAGTTTCTGAATCTCGCGAATGAGGGGAGCAAAGAGATTCTGACCCAACTGGTTCGCCGGGGCCGCCGCCTCGGGTTCCGGTTTATCGTGGCAAGCCCCTCGCGCGACCTGTCGAGCAGCTGGGACGCTGTCGCCAAAGCGCTCAAGGAAGCGCAGACCGGCGTCCTGCTCGGCTCCAGCGATCATGAAGATCTCGCGCACTTCAACTTGCGCCTCCCGCCGGCGGAATCCGGCAAATCGCTGCCGCCGGGCCGGGGGTATGTCGGGAAGCGGGGACAATTGCGTCGCATCCAGGCCGCGTCGATCCACGCCGGCTCACCGACTCTACTCGCCTGGATCGCGTCGATCGCAAGAAAACACACCGGCGCGGCGTAACCGCAGAGAACGCCGCCAGCGCCCGCAGACGAACGCGGCCGCCATCGTTTGACGGAGGATTGCATGGTCTATGAGGCACTAGCCACCAGCCGCACGCCCGCGATGATCGTCTACGTGCTGGATGTCAGCGCATCGATGACGCGACCGCTCGGCGGCAAGCGGCGGATCGATGTTGTCACCGACGCCCTGCGCGCCGCATTGCAGCGAATGGTGTTCCTTTCGACCAAAGGCACCCGGGTCGCGCCCCGCTATCGGATCGCCATGTATGCCTACAGCGATCATGTCTACGATCTGCTCGATGGGGTCAAAACGGTCGATCAGGTCGTTCGGCTGGGTGTCCCGCAGTTGACGATGCTGGCCGGAACCGATACGGCGCGCGCGTTCGAGCATGTGGAGCGGCTGCTGCGCCGCGAGCTCTCGGCCGAACGATACGAACCCGCTCCATTGGTCTGCCATATGACCGATGGCGACTACACCGGCGACGATCCGGCGCCGATCGCCCGGCGGATCATGGAGATGCGGTCGGGTGACGGCAATGTCCTGATCGAGAACATCTTCATCTCCGATCGCATTCTGCCCGACCAGATCCCAAACCCGAAGCAGTGGTCCGGCATTCAGCGAGCCACGCCCTTGATCGGCGAATACGCTGACAAGCTGCGCGCGATGTCGTCGCCGTTGCCGGAGAGCTACCGGACCGTGTTGCTCGAATCCGGCTATCAACTCACGCCCGGGGCCGTGATGATGTTGCCGGGCATGAGCGCCGAGTTGGTTGAAATGGGCTTTGTGATGTCGACGTCGACACCAGTTACGCGATAGGCAGTCGACTGATGGACGAGGTAGTGACGATCCGCGTGCCTCAAGATCGCGAAACGCCGGTCACGCCGTTGCTGCGATCTGGTCATGCCTACCGATACGCCTACACACGGTCCGATGACAGCAGGCGCATGGATGATATCGGTCAGGATTATCTCGTCATTCGAGAGTCCGGAACCCGCTTCGCCTTTGCGTTGTGCGACGGCGTCAGTCAATCGTTTCTTGGCGATCTCGCCGCAACGATTCTGGCAGAGGCGCTGGTGAACTGGTTGTGGGAGGTGGATTTCGAGGCCGGCGACCCCGGCACGCTTGTCCGGAGATGTCGATCGATGCTAGCGGATCTCACGTCACCGGCGACAGAGCAAGTAATGCACACGCAGCTTCCCGCCGATTTGCCAGGCATGCTGCGAGATGTGCTCGAACAGAAGCGCCGGATTGGAAGCGAAAGCACGTTCGTTGCAGGCGTTATCGGGCACGACGTCTCGCCGGCAACCTTCGTCTGGATGGGCGATTCGCGATTGCGAATATGGCTCCGAGAGAAGAATGCGCCGGTCGACTTCGGCGACGTGTTTCATACGCGCGAACGTTGGTCCACGAGGAAGGGGTCGGTCGGAGAGATCAGGTCCTATTCGATCCCTTCCGATGAGATTGTGCGCATGGTCGCCTACTCTGACGGACTTGCATGGGCGGATCAGCAACTCACCGTCTCCTTGGTCGATGATGGCCTCGAGCAAATCATCGCTGAATCGAGGTCGCTGCCAGCCAGCGACGACGTAAGCTATCTCGAATATGTGCGGCGGCAGAACGCAACCGAATCAGCCCGGGATGGCGCCCTTCTGCACGCAGACACCTCGAGCTCCCGTGAAACTGAATTCGGGTCGACAGGCCAAAGAGTCGCGGCGATTGATGAGCCAGCCGCCTTGGATGGCGGAGCGACCACGCTAGTACCTGCGGACTCGAAACAGGCAAGCCAACTAATTGCGGGCCGGGTAGACAATCGCGTTGACGTCCGCAATCAGCGGCAAGGTGCGGTCCGAGCACGAATAGGCCCGAGGCAGTTGCTATTCGTTGTGCTTCTCGCAATAGCAGTGGCAGTTGTTGTGCTCGCCTGGTTGTAGCGATCATCGAAACGTAGCTGCGGCCTGGAGGATTGGCCGTGCTGCACGTCCATGTTGGCCGGTTCCAGAGCATCGGGCGCGGACCACATCGCGACCAAAGAACGGAGATGCACCTCCCTGCGGAACCTTCCCCGTACGCGTCCCATGGCGCGGTCTCCACGCACGGCTGAGCGCGATGACGATCGCCGCCAGCAGGTGACGCCCATGAAGACCCCAAACGTGACTCCGCCGAGCAGTGGAAGGACGCCAGCCGCCACCGCCGAGAAGTCGATCAACCCAGTTCCCGCGCCCGTGGCGGCCACTGGGAGCATCGACGAGCGACCGCTGGGATCGACCCAGGTGGCCGGGTTGTTCCGCGCGTCGGCGTAGCGGCTGGAGTCGCGTCGTAAACGAAATGTGGGTTGGATACCGCGGTTGCACGTCGTCGAGACGTTGTGGCGCGGCCACCCCCAACCTGACCAAGCAGGTGCGGTCAATTGAATCGAACCAATGCGCCTTCCCGCCCGACTCCTCCGCGTACAGCCGATCCCAGCGGATGCTGGCGATGGAGCTCTCGACGTCGTCGGCCGCTTGCCAGATCGGGTCGTCGGCAAACCCCGGATGCTCCGTCCGAAAGCGGGCGCGCAGGCGCTGCGCAAAGGCCGCCCAGGCGCATTCCAGGCGCTCGAACGGCACGCCCACAGTGATGCCCGTCATGGTCGAATGGACGAGTGTCCGCTGGCCGTCGGCCTTGAACAGCAGTGACTCTCCCCACTCGTCGAGCGGGTAAAAGCCGTGCCCCAGCCGGGGGACGATTCGGAGGCAGAGCAGCCCGAGCGTGGCAAAGGTGACGGGCCCCAACGGCAGCCACCCCGGTTCGCCCGCTCGGGTCTCGTCGTTGTCGGGCCTGAACAGATCGATGTCGCAGATCCGCAGGCGCATGGGGAGCTCCCTCGTGGAGACGAAAAGGCCGAATGGTGGAACCGGGAGCAGTGGGGCCGATTCGTCGTATTCGATGATCGCCTCGGGGTAGCTACCTCCTCTGCTCGCGGGGCTCGCCTCGGGAACCGGACCGGTGGGCATGGCAGGGGAGCATCCTTCCGCGCGAAGGGCGAACCAACCTCGTCGTCAAGGAGCATGGCGCTCCCACCCCAGGCCGGGCCGTCGTCCGACCCGTGCTGTTCGGCGAGCGATCCATTCTCCCGCCAATGACGTGTGGCATGAAGCGTGCGCTTGTGCGAACGGCGCCATCGCGACGCCGCATCACCCTATGGCACACCACACCGCCATGCATCTCCAAGGAGCGTCAGGAATGAAGAGTCAATTGTCCATTCGCGCGTTCGTGATCACGCCGCTGCTCGCCGTGCTGCTCGCGGCGTTGGTCGCGGCGCCCATCCCGGCGGCCGCGCAAGAGGCCACGCCGACCACCGGCGATGCCGCCCCGATGACGACCGTGGACGTCGTCAAGGCCGTTTCCCCGGCGGTCGTCACCGTGATCAACGAGCAGCAGAGCAGCGGCGCGCCCGGCTCCGAGGGCGGCCTGGTTCCCGCCGGTTCCGGCACCGGCTTCATCATCGACGACGAGGGGCACATCGTCACCAACGCCCACGTAGTGGCCGGCGGCGAGCAGTTCGAGGTGGTCTTCGCCGACGGCGCCTCGGCGCCCGCGACCTTGATCGGCTCCGACCCGGTCAGCGACCTCGCCGTGATCCAGGTCGAGGGCGACCTGCCCGCGATCGTCTCCCTCGGCGACTCATCCGCGCTTCAAGTCGGCGAGACGGTGATCGCGATCGGCTCTCCCCTCGGCGCCTTCACCAACACCGTGACCCAGGGCATCGTCAGCGCGCTCGGGCGGGACTTCCCCGGCGCCCCGACCTACACCAACCTGATCCAGCACGACGCCGCGATCAACCCCGGAAACTCCGGTGGACCGCTCTTCAACCTGCGTGGCGAGGTGATCGGCGTCAACACGCTGGGCATCCCGACGACCGGTGACGGCGGCCAGCCGGTGCAGGGCCTCTTCTTCGCGATCCCGTCCAACACCGTGCGTACGATCGTCGAGCAGCTCATCGCCTCCGGCGCCGTCGACTACCCCTTCATGGGCGTCGGCGTCGCGCCGATCAACGCGCAACTGGCGGCGCAGTACGATCTGCCGGTCGATCACGGCGTGGTCGTGACCGATCTGACGCCGGGCGGCCCGGCGGCCGCGGCGGGGATCGAGGTCAACGACATCATCACCGCGATCGACGGCCAGGCGATCGACCAGAACGCCTCCTTCACCGAGGTGCTCTTCGCGCATGCGCCGGGCGACGAGGTCACCGTGACCGTCTATCGCGGCGAGGCGGAGCAGGAGTTCCAGGTCACGCTCGGCGAGCGCCCGGCCGCCGAGGGGTAATGGGTGATAGGTGATGGGTTTTGGGTGATGGAGAACTACTTCCATCACCCATCACCCAACTACGCGGTCGGCGAGGCGACCGGGACGACGCCCGCCTCGGCGGCGCGCTCAGCCTCGGCCAGGTTGTCCTTGGTGATCAGGATCGGGGTC
>JADLCW010000168.1 GCA_020847015.1 Thermomicrobiales bacterium
AATGCGCCCGCCCAGGCGCTGTACCGAAAGTGGGGCTTCTCGGTGCAGGGCGTCCGCCGCCGCTACTACAGCGACAACAACGAGGACGCGCACATCATGTGGTCGCGCGCGCTCTCCGATGACCCCTATCAGGCCGAACTGGTTGAGTTGCGAACGCGGCTGCTGGCGCGGCTCGCCGGTCAGGTCGCCGATCTGCCGCCAGCGCCGCCGCCGGTCGAAGCGGCGCGACATGCCGGGCGCGGGCCGTGGGAAGCAGGCAAGAGGTAACGCCGTGCAGATCCTCGGCATCGAAACCTCGTGCGACGAAACCGCGGCGGCAGTCGTCGTCGGTGGTCAGCGGGTGCGCTCCAACATCGTCGCCTCCCAGATCGCGCGTCACCAAGCCTATGGCGGCGTTGTACCGGAATTGGCCGCTCGCGCGCACATCACCGCCATCATGCCGGTCGTGGAGAGCGCCCTGGATGAAGCAGGCGTCGGACGCGACCAGATCGACGCGGTGGCCGTCACCGAGGGACCGGGGCTGGCAGGGGCGCTGCTGGTCGGCGTCAACGTCGCCAAGGCGTTCGCCTACGCGCTGGATCGCCCACTCATCGGCGTCAACCACCTGGAGGCCCATATTTACGCCAACTGGTTGAGTCTGCCCGGCGCGGCGCCGCCCCCAGCTCCGCCCTTTCCACTGATCTGCCTGCTCGTTTCCGGAGGCCACACCGAATTGATCCTGATGACCGGGCACGGCCAATATCGCCATCTGGGGCGCACCCTGGACGATGCCGCCGGGGAGGCCTTCGACAAGGGCGCTCGACTGTTGGGACTCGGCTACCCCGGCGGGCCGGCGATTCAGCAGGCGGCGACCGGTGGCGATGCGAGCCGCTTCGATCTCCCTCGCGCATGGCTTGGCGATAGCGACGACTTCAGCTTCTCCGGGCTGAAAACCGCGCTGGTGCGCCTGCTGGAACCTTGGCGCCTGCCAGAGCCGGCGGCGCCAGGCCAGCCGGCTGGGACGCCAGCCGGACCGTTTCGCGAGCATCGCCCGCCTCGCTACCGGGACGATCTGCCGGTCGCCGATCTGGCTGCCGCCTTTCAGGAGGCGATCGTCGAACCGCTGGCGATCAAGACGATCCGCGCCGCCCGAGCGCACGGCGCCCGCTCCCTGCTGCTGGCCGGCGGCGTCGCCGCCAATGCCGCGCTGCGCGCCCGCGTGCGCGCGCTTGCCGTCGCGGAACTGGGCGATGACGTGCTGCTGCGCGTGCCGCCACTCATCTATTGCACCGACAATGCCGCGATGATCGCCGGGGCCGCCTGCTACGCCATGCGCCGCGGCGCGCAGGCCGGCTGGGAACTCGACGTGCGACCGCGGATGCCGCTCGGTTCCTGAGACCGCCCGTTGATCGAGGAGGATGTCATGCAGATCACCGGAAATTCCGCCGCAACCAGACTCGGACCGAGCGAATGGTTTACTGGCGCGGTCTATCTCGACGCCATCACCACACCGTCGGACAATACATCTCTGTCGGCGAGCATGGTGCGCTTCGCGCCCGGCGCCCGCACGGCGTGGCACACCCACCCCCGCGGCCAAACCATCTACATCACCGAGGGAATTGGTCGCTGTCAGCAGCGCGGCGGGTCGGTCGTGGAGATCCGGCCCGGCGACAGCATCTTCTTCGCGCCCGGCGAGGAGCATTGGCACGGAGCCGCCCCCGATCACTTCATGGCCCACGTCGCCATGGCTGTGACCGATGAGACCGGCGCGGTCGTCGTCTGGGGCGCGCACGTCACCGACGAAGCGTACGGCCAAGAACCCGCGTAACCGTCCGGCTGCGGGTGCGGAGCGAGGCAGGCGTCGATGCGCATCGCGGTGTCGGGCGCGCACATCGTCGGGAAATCGACGCTGGCCGCAGAGCTCGCTCGGCGGATGCCACGTCATGTCGTTGTGGCTGAGCCGTACGATATATTAGCCGAGCGTGGCTATGAGTTTTCCCACCCGCCCACCATCGACGATTACATCATCCAACTGAAGCAATCGCTCATCAGTCTACGTCGGCAATCGCCCAATCTGATTTTCGATCGCTGCCCCCTGGATTTCCTTGGCTATATCGCCGCCAGCCCCGGCTCCGCGCGATTCGACGTGGAGGCGTGGCGCGAGCCGATCGCGCGGGCGATGGCGCGTCTCGATCTGGTCGTCTTCCTCCCTGCCGATCCGGCGTGGAACCCGGACATCCCGAGCGACGACGCGGCGTTGCGTCTCGCGGTGGACGATGCGCTGCGCGACATCATTGACGGCGACAGCTACGATCTATGCGAAGACGTCGCCATACTCGCATTGGATGGCGCGCGGGACCGGCAGATCGAAACTGTGTTGACCCACATCGAGCAGGCATCGGCGCGGCGTTCCTGACGACGCCTTCGATCCGCGGCCCACGCATCGTCGGATCGCGACGCATGTCGTGCCCGCCGACCGGCCAATCGTTCGCCATTCCGTGAGGCAGCCGGCCGGGTTCGCGCGCTCCCGCCATCGATACGAACACCGGCCCCGGTCGTCCCGGTACAATCATCGGCGGGAGCGTCGACGCCGGCGCGCCCTGCATTGGTTGGTCCGGCGTTCGCCGGGGAGGAATCGGGGGCCGCGTGGAACATCAGGAGCATGCCGCAGCATATCTCGCGTTCGCGACCGACGCGGCGCGTCGGGCCGGAGCGATCCTGCGGGACCGTTTCGGACTGCCGCATGACGTGGAATACAAGGGCGCGGTCGACATGGTGACCGAGGCCGACAAGGCCTCCGAGGCGCTCATCGTCGGGATGATTCGCGCTGCGTACCCCGACCACGACGTGCTCGGCGAAGAGGGCGCTCGGGGCGACGATTCCGACTCGCCGCTGCGCTGGGTTATCGACCCGCTCGACGGCACCACGAACTTCGCGCACAACTTGCCGATCTTTTGCGTGTCCATCGGATTGATGGAGCGCGGCGTCCCGCTCGTGGGCGTCGTGTACGATCCCATGCGCGACGAACTGTTCGCCGCGGTGCGCGGTGCGGGGGCGACGCTCAACGGGCAACCGATCCGCGCCTCGCGGGTCGATCGGATGCTCGGCGCGTTGCTGGTCACCGGGTTCGTCTACGACATGACCGCGCGCGCCCGACAGGCGCATCTCTGGCGAGTGTTCATGACGCGGGTGCAGTCGATCCGGCAGACCGGGTCGGCCGCGCTCAATCTGTGCTACGTCGGGGCGGGTCGCCTCGACGGGTTTTGGGAACGCGGCCTCGCTCCATGGGATGTGGCGGCCGGTGCGCTGGTGCTCGCGGAAGCCGGCGGCGTCATCACCGATTTCGAGGGTGGCCCCTTCACCGTCGATGGGGGCGTGTTGCTGGCTGCCGCTCCCGGCATTCACCACGAGATGCTGGCGCTGATCGCCGAGCATGGCGAATATGCGCCGGCGACCGCCGACCCAGCCAACCGCCAACGCCCATGAACCCTGTATGATCCGAACGACGGTTCACCGCAGCGATTCGACGACGAAGGACGCGCCGGCCCGCGTCGCGCCGCCGCGACGGAGGTGACCATGAAACTGATTATCGCGATCGTACAGGATGAAGATACGGCAGCGCTGACCGAGGCGCTGGTCGGGGGCGGACACCGCTTCACCAAGGTGAGTACGACCGGGTCGTTTCTGCGCACGGGAAACACCAGTCTCCTGATCGGCGTGGACGACAATGCCGTGCCAACAGTGATGGGCATCCTGCGGCGCACCTGCCGCCGCCGCACCCAGGTTGCGGTGCCCTACTCGCCGGCGCTGGAGCCGGGGTTGTTGTACATGCCGGAAAACTTCGAGGTCGAGGTCGGCGGCGCCGTCGTCTTCGTCATCGATGTCGCGCGCTTCGAACGGCTGTAAGCGCGGCGCAATCGGTCAACACAGAGCGAGCACACAGGGAGGCGCCTCGTGGCGGTCGGAACGTGGGCGGATCGAGTGGACAAGGACGCCATCCTGGCCATGGCCAGTGATCTCATCGCCATCCCCAGTCCCAGCGGCGAGGAACGCGCCGTTATGGATTGGGTGGCGAACTGGTGCGCCGAACGCGGGTTGAATCACGAGATCGTGGCGAAGGACCCCAACCGGCCCAACGTCGTGATCACCGTAGGCGACCCGGCCGCCGGTCCCACCCTGGTGATGAACGGCCACCTCGACACCGTGCCCGTTTCCGATGTCGCCGACTGGCGAACCGGCCCCTTCGCCCCGACCCTGAGCGAGGACGGCGTGCGTCTGTTCGGTCGTGGCTCCTCCGACATGAAAAGCTCCACCGGGGTGATGATCTACCTGATGGAGGTGTTCCAGCAGGCGAAGCTGAAGGGCGCGCTGCAAGCTCACGTCGTCTGCGACGAGGAGACCAGTGCGACATTCGGCACGATCCATCTGATGGAGGAGATCGCCGCCGGCCGCCTGCCTCGCCCCGACTACTGCCTGATCGGCGAGAAAAGCGATCTGAAGGTGCGCAATGCCGAGCGCGGGTTGGTCGCCTTCGAGGTGACCGTTTTCGGTCGCGCTTCGCATACCGCCGCCGCTCGGGTCACCGGCATCAACGCCATCGCCAAGGCGGCCAAGGCGGTGCTGGCGCTGGAGCACGACATCGACAAATTCCACCCCGCCGTCGGCAAACCGGTCATCAGCATCAACACGATTCGAGCCGGAGTCGCCCACAATGTGGTGCCCGGCGAATGCGTCTTCAGCATCGACCGCCGCCTGATCCCCGGCGAAACAACCGAAACCGCGCTCGCCGAGATCCGCGAGGCGCTGGATGCGATCGCCGCCGAAGATCCCGATTTCCGGTATGAGGTCGCCACCGATCCCAGCGGCGACGCCATTCCGGCCAACATCACCCCGGAGGACTCTCCGCTGGTGCGCGCCGTGCAAGAGAGCGCTCGCGCGGTCACCGGCGAGGAGCCGCCCTACTTCGTGGCCTGGGCGGGAGCCACCGATGGTCGCTTCTACCGGCTGGCCGGGATCGACACCGTCGACTACGGTCCGGGTGGAGAGAACGCCCACGGGGCGAACGAGTCGGTCTTCGTGGGCGACCTGGTCACCCAGGCGCGCGTCTACGCCGACGCCATCGGCCGGCTCCTCGACGCGCGCTGAAGCCGGTTCGGAGCGCGAATTCTCTCTGCTTGGCGCAGTGCAGCGGGTTCACGCTCCGACTGCTGACGGCTTGCTTCGGCTGACCGCGACCGCTGCCGGGATCATCGCCAGAGCCACAACGCCCCCCAGTAGGGAGAGGGCGGCAAAACTGCTCGCGCCCACGATCACGCCGCTGAGCGCGCCCCCAGTGGCCCCGGCCAGTGCGACGCAGAGATCGACAGCCCCCTGGGTGCGCGCGCGGGACGCGAGCGGCGTCGCGTCGGTGACGATCGCCGTGCCGCTCACCAGACCGAAATTCCAACCCAGCCCAAGCAGCGCCAGCGCGAAGGCAAGCCACCCGACTGAATCCACCGGCGCGATCATCGCCGCGATCGCCGCCGCCAGCAGCGCGATCCCCGACGCGGCCACCACCGGCGCCCGGCCGAGACGGTCGACCAGCAACCCGGTCAGCGGGGACGGCAAATACATCCCTCCGATGTGCACCCCGATGACGAATCCGGTCGCGGCCAGCCCGTGCCCGTGCGCCCGCATGTGAATCGGCGTCATCGTCATGATCGCCAGCATGATCATCTGCGTCACGACCATGATCGTGGCGCCAAGTCCGACGCCTCCGTCGAAGATGGCCACCAGCGCCCTCCACATCCGAGGAGAAGCCGGCATCGGGACCGACGGAGCAGACCTTTCGAGCGAACGCGCGACGAGCAGCGGGTCCGGGCGGAGCCACGCAAACAGCACGGCGGCAGCAAGCGCGTAGGCCGCGACGGCGAGCACGAACGGACCGGCCAGTTCGGGCATGCCCCAGCGAAGCGCGACATTGCCCATCGGACCGGTCAGATTCGGCCCGGCGACGGCGCCCAGCGTGGTTGCGAAGAGCACCGCGCTCACCGCCCGCCCGCGCTGGTCTGGTTCGGCGAGATCGGCTCCGGCATACCGCGCCTGGAGATTGGTCGCGGTTCCCGCTCCGCAGACGAACAGCGCCGGCAGCAGCAGCGGCAAACTGCCGAGCATCGCCGCCAGCACCACCACGGCGCCGCCGACCGCACCGGCGGCATACCCGAGCGAGAGTCCGGCGCGGCGCCCGGAACGCTGGGAAATCTGCCCCACCACCAGCGCCGCCCCGGCGGAACCGAGCGTGAACAGCGCCGCTGGCAAGCCGGAGAAACTGCTCGAGCCAAGCATGTCCTCGGCAAGCAATGCGCCAACCGTCACGCCGGCGGCGAGACCTGCGCCACCAAGAATCTGGGACACGATAATGACGATCAGGGTGCGACGGTAGAGGAGATGTCGGTCGGGAATTGTCGAGGATGCGCCAACGGTCGTCATGTGAACGACATGCTCCGAGGAGAACGGCGGGGGATGATCGGGCAACATCTTGCGCCGCGCCAGCATTGCATGCAACACGGGTCCCGGGCAATGGTTCGCACTCGGCGGCGGGCAGCCCGAGAAAGCCGACGCCTCGCCTGCTGCCGCGCGGTCTACCCGGTCGCAAGACGGGGGGCGATCCGGGTGGATCGCCCCGTCGCCGAGCTGGCTTCGGCTAATCGTTGAACGGGAACCCCGGCGGGAAGGGCAACCGCTGCCCCGGCGTCGGCACGGTGGGGCCGGGTTCGGGAGCCGGCGGCGCTTCGGAAACCGGGACGAATTCGCGGCAGGTGCACTGCGCGCCGTAGCAGTTGCAGTCGCAGCACTTGTAGTAGCCCGTCAGCGGTTGCCCCGACTCCGAGGTATAGGCGCAGGTGGCCGAGCACCAGCAGCCACCCACGTACCACCACGACTCGTCATAGCTGCAGCCGCTGGCGCAACTGGACCCGGAACAGTAAGACGGATCGAGATTGCTGCAAAATTCACCATACGGCGGATTGCAGGCGCAATCGCCGGCGGTCACGTACGTGCACACATCAGCCAGCGCGCTGTTGCGATGGACACCCTCCACCGACCAGGCGGCCACCGCGCCAAACACTGCCGCCGCGGCCTTCTTGAGCGCCGTCCGGCGATTGATCGTCCGCGCCAAACCTTCTCCGGCGCGCCCCACCATCGACATCGCTGCGTCTCCCCACCCCTCACCCGGCGAACCGCCATCGATCCACCGCCACCCCGATGATTTCTCCGGCGTCGCCTATGGGCGCGACGCGGCCCCGGACGGATGCGGCTGCGGCACGAGCGGCGCCGGTTGCGTTTGCAGGAAGGCGGCCTCCTCCTTCAGTCCCGCGGCCTGCAGCAATTGGCGCAGACGCACGGGATCGCTGATGAGTCCTTTGGCCAGCACGCGCCCGTCCGTGCCAATCACGAACCCGAACGGCGTCACGCGCACCCGGAAACTCTGGAAGGCGCCGCTGCCGTCTTCCGCCAGCGTCGGAATCGGCGAGCCGAACTTTTCCGCCATGCGGATCGCCGCCGCGCGTTGGCCCGGCACGATGGCCGAAACGAAAAGGCGATCGCCAGCGGCGCGCGTCAGACGCACGAGATGGGGCATGATGGCCGCGCAGGGTTCGCAATCAGGAGCCATGAACAGGAGCATCTGCGGTTGTGGTCGCTTCGGTTCCCAGCCGCGGTCGACCCCCTCGGCGGTAATGCCGCTGACCACCGGCGCCGGCGCGCCCACGGCCAGCCCGTCGCGTTGCACCCCTTCCAGCGTGCCCAGCGCCATCATCCCGAAGTGGCGGTAGAGCAACAGCAGCAACACCGCCATCACCACCACCAGCACCCAGAGCGCGATATACGAAACCAGCAAGAGACCCGACATCCTCGTTACTCCGCCTCGCCCAGCGTGCTGCCGGCGCCGAATCGCGCATCGGTGACGACCAGATGCGGCAGAACCAGACGCGCCGCCTGCACCAGCGCGACGCACAACGCTAAGGCCAGCGCCACCGCGAAGGCCGGCAGCGTCGGTCCCAGTCCGGGTGTGTCAATGCGCGCAGCCAGCGCCCAGCCGAGCAGCGCTAGCGCCAACAACCCGGCATTGCGCAGCATCGTGCGCGGCCCGACTTCGCCCTCGCCCGCCCCGAAACATCCGCAGCGAATGCGCAACCGGCGAGCATTCACCCACGCCATCCAGCCAGTGAACAGCAGCAGCAGCGCGCCGGACGCGGCAAATGCCGCCGGCAGTTGAGTGGGGCGCGCCAGCAGCAACCAGAATCCAA
>JADLCW010000169.1 GCA_020847015.1 Thermomicrobiales bacterium
CAGCACCGCGCCGCTCATCTGCGTGGCGCTCGGCGTCTGCGGCCGCTCGACCGCCGGCGCCGGCGGCTACCTCCGATGGCGCCCAGGCCGGCGCTCGACAGCGACCGTGGCCCCCGGCGGCTGGCTCAAACGCGCGGCGGGAAATCGGGTCGCGGCCCGCCGAGGCGCGGACGCAGATCGAGCGCCAGCCCGGCCCGGCGGCGCGCCGCCTTGAGGAACCAGGGGGCAGCCAGCGACACGTAGATGCGGCACCCCAGATCATCGACGAGGGATTGGGGGATGCCGGCCGATCCAAATCGTGCGCCGGCGAGACCGCCGGCAATGGCCCCTGCGACATCGGCTGCGCCGCCGGCCGCGACTGCCGCAACCGGAGCTTCTTCAAATTGCTCCGCCGCGATGGCCGCCGCCAGCGCCAGCGGCACGATCTCAATCGCGAGACCGCTCGCGGTCGCTCCGGCGACGATGTCCGCGGCGCGCTCGCCCGCGTCAAGGCGCGCCTGGAGCATTGTCAGCCGTTCCGCCATCTCGCCACCGCCCAGTTCCCGCGCGATCGCGCCCGGCCATTCGGACGGCGCCACCTCGCCGCCGACCGCAAACCGCGCGGCATGGGCCACCACCGTCGCTGCGGACATGGCGGCAGGGCTACCGTGGCTCAGGCGAACGACGAGTTCGTTATCGGCGGCGAAGGCGACTGGATCGAATTCGCCGACCGCGTGCAGCAATCCGATCGGCAGTCCGCGCGCGGCGACATCGGCGGTAACGATCTCGTCTTCGCGCATCGGAACCATGAATTCGAACGATTCCGCGGCGCGATCGAGCGCAGCCAGCGTCGCTGGGGGGAACCAGCGGCGCGATTCACTCCTTGCCAGGCGAACGAGGCGCACCCCGATCATGTCCACATCGAGTTCGCCGGCGGATGTCGTCAGCGTCTCGATGATGGCGAGGGCGACTTCGGTATCTTCGGTCACCTCGCCCGCCTGGACATCCTCCGCTTCGTTGGGCCGGTAACCCTCGATGGCGCCGAACCGCGCGGCGATGGCTGCGCGATCCAACCCCGCGACGGGCATGCCAAACGCATCGCCGATCGCGAATCCGAGCAGAGCGCCGAGGAAACGATCCTCGTTCAGAGCAGGCATGGGAGACTCCTCGATGGGCCGGACTGCGGCCATGGAACCGCACGCATGCGTTGACGGGTCCGCGAGTGCGGCATAGACTCGCGCCTGTTGTCGATCCGCCCCCAAACTCGCGCCCGGAGGCTTCACCGATGGAGGACGCCGGAACGACCGGTCATCCCGCGCCAGGCGGCGCACGCCGCTCATTGGGCTGGGCCACGCGGGCCGTGCACGCCGGCCAACGCCCACCCCGGCCTGACTTTACCCCAACCGCCATGCCGATCTACCCGTCGTCCGCCTTCGTCTACGACGACAGTGCGACGCTGGACGCCGTCTTCGGCAACGAGCGCGAGGGCTACGTTTACACCCGCTATGGCAACCCAACCACCCGCGCCTTCGAAGAGGCGATCGCCGCCCTCGAAGGAACGGAAGACGCGGTCGCCTTCGGCTCCGGCATGGCGGCCGTCTACGCCGCTCTGCTTCTGGATGCGCGCGCCGGCGACCGCATCGTCGCCGCCCCAGATGTCTATGGAGCCAGCTATGCGATTTTCGCCAATCTGGCGCCGTCGCTTGGCATCGAAACGGTGTTCGCGGACTTTCGCGACCTCGGCGAACTGGAGCGCACGGTGCGCGATGTGCGACCGACGCTTCTTTTTTGCGAAACGATCTCCAATCCGTTGATGCGTGTGGTCGACCTGGCGGCCGTCGCCCGCATCGCCGCTGCCGCGGACGCGCGCGTCGCCGTCGACAATACCTTCGCCACGCCGTATCTCGTCAACCCGGCGCGCTTCGGCATCGATTCCGTCGTCCATTCGGCCACCAAGTATCTCGGCGGGCACGGCGACGCGACCGGCGGCGCGATCGCGACCAGCAAGGAACGCGCCGGACGGCTGCGCGAATTGAACAAAATGATCGGCGCGGTGTTGGGTCCCTTTGAATCATGGCTGATTCTGCGGGGGATGACCACGTTGCCGCTGCGGATGCATCAGCACAGCGCCAACGCCGCGCGGGTCGCGGCCTGGCTGGCCGACCGGCCAGGGATCGCGCACGTCAATTACCCGGGATTGGACGACCTTGGCTCCGTGGCCGCGATCTTCAACGGAAACGAGCGCGGCGGCATGATCTCCTTCGATATCGCCGAAGCAAGCCAGGATGACGCATTTCGCTTCCTCGAAGCGCTGGACCTCGCGCTGCCGGCAACCACGCTTGGCGATGTCTGGAGCGTGGTGCTCTATCCGGCGATGTCGTCGCACCGGGCGCTGCCCCCCGAGCGGCGGCGGGAGATCGGCATCGGCGACGGGCTGATCCGCCTCTCGGTTGGATTGGAGGATGCCGAGGATGTCATCGCTGATCTGGATCAGGCGCTGACGACCGTCGCCATGTATCGCCAGGCCGTCGTCTAACGATGCATCGCCACGGCCTGCGAAGTATTTCGGGATCTGTGCGCATACGGGGAGGGTCAAACGTGTCAATCGTCGCAACCGAACGGGATCTCGCACGCCTGCGGGCCGACCTGCCCGCAGTGGGCACAACCGGCTACTTCAATGCCGGCACCAATGGCCCGCTGCCGCGAGCGGCTCAAGAGGCGCTGGTAACCGCTGCAACCACCGAGCTGGAGATCGGCCGTATCGTCCCGGGCGTATACGAACGCAATCACCGGCGCAACCGAGACGTTGCGGCCACCATCGGCGGGATGTTCGGGGCCAACCCCGACGAGATCGCCCTGACCCACAGCACCGGCGAAGGTCTCAACGCCGCGCTGATGGGGTTGAGCTGGGAACCGGGCGATGAGGTGGTCACCACCAACCTGGAGCACCCGGGGTTGTTTCTGCCCCTGGCGCTGCTCGCGCACCGCTCCGGCGTTCGCACCCGGGTCGCCGACATCAAGAATGGCGAGGGAGACGTGGTTGCCGCGCTCGAAGCGCAACTCACCGCCGCGACGCGGGTCATCGCCATTTCTCACCTGATGTGGTCGAGCGGGGCGGTGATGCCGCTGCGTCAGATCGCCGATCTGGCGCGCGAGTGCGAAGCGCTGGTCATCGTCGACGCCGCCCAGGCTGCCGGTCAGATCCCGGTCGATCTGCACGCGCTGGGCGTCGATGCCTATGCCGCGCCGGGGCAGAAGTGGCTGTGCGGCCCAGAGGCGACCGGTTTTCTCTATGTTCGTCGAGATCGGTTCGCCGACATTGCGCCGACATATATCCGCTACGGCTCCTTCGATCCCAGCGGCTACCTGATCCCGAATCCGACCGCTGCCCGCTACGAGATCGGCGAGTTCTACGGCCCCGCCGTCGAAGCGCACCATGCCACGCTGCGCTGGCTGCGCGACGTCGTTGGGCTCGATTGGGCCTATTCGCGCATCGCCGAGCTTGGCCAACGTTTCCGAGCCGGCATCGCCGCATTGCCCGACGTGACCGTGCTGACCCCTGCCGATCGGATGGCCGGACTGATCAACTTCACTACGCCGGCGATGCGGCCGCAAGAGTTGACAGCGAAACTCTACGAGCGCGGTCAGACGATCCGCTACGTGGATACTCGACCGTGCCCGGTCAGCGTCCGCGTTTCGACCGGGTGGTGGAACACCGAGGAAGAGGTCGATCGGCTCGTGGCCGACATCGCCGATGTTCTTGTCGGCGCCAATGACGAAACGGCAGGGTGATGCCGATGGGAACCGCAACCCCGCGCTGGCCCGCCGGGCATCGTGCGGCGCTCTGCGTCAGCATCGACGTCGACGGCGCATACGGTGAAGCCAACTATCGCTCCCCGGACGACATCTATTGGCTCTCCCAGGCGCTGTACGATCCGACCGGTACGGCGCGGCTGCTCGATCTGCTGGCGGACGCCGGCACACCGGCCACCTTCTGCTGGGTCGCTCGCGCGGCGGAGGACGAGCCAGATCTCGTCCGCCGGGCGGTGGCGGAAGGGCATGAACTGGCGCTGCACTCCTGGGACCACCGCCACTACGCTCCCATGGGCAAAGATGGGCAGCGGCAGGACATGGAGCGCTCGCTGGCGACGCTGTCGCGAATTGGCGGCGTGACGCCGGTCGGCCACAAAACGCCCGGCTGGCGCTACGACGCCGATACTCTGGCCGTCGCCCAGGAACTCGGGTTGGTGTGGGTGATGGACGAGCCGCGCGGCGATCTGCCGACGCTGCTGCGTCCCGACCCCGCGCGCGGGCCGCTGGTCAATCTACCACCCTCCCGCTGGTTCGATGACTACACCTACCAGGTCGACCACATGCTCACGCCGCAGGCGACGTTCGAAACCTGGCGGGAAGATCTGGAGGTGCTGCGGGCGGAAGGCAGGGCCATGTTCCTGACCCTGCATCCGTTCGTCAGCGGCCGGCCGGGGCCGTCCCGCGCGATCGCTCGGCTGCTCGATCACGCGGTGGACATGGGCGATGTCTGGATTGCCCGCGCCGATCAGATTGCGCGCTGGTGGTTGGAGCGGGACGTCTGAGACACGATCCAGACGTTAGGGGTCGGTAGCCGCGACCGAGTCCAGCTGCTTCAAAGGCGTCCGATAACTCGACCGCCCACTCACGACTCGTGACTCGGATGCTACGAAACCGCCAG
This sequence comes from Thermomicrobiales bacterium, assembly GCA_020847015.1. GTDB lineage: Bacteria > Chloroflexota > Chloroflexia > Thermomicrobiales > UBA6265 > CADCWF01. Next base: position 4,691 of record JADLCW010000169.1, read on the forward strand.
GATCGCCCGCACGGCTTCGACGAAGGCGGCCGCGTTCGCCTGCGCGGCGTGGCCAACTCCGGCAACTTCGATAAACCGGGATGAGCGCAGACGGTCGTGAATCGCCCGCGCCGCCGCGCGGAGTCCTGGATGACTGCGATCGCCGGAAAGCACGATCACCGGCAGGTTGCGCGGCAACTCATCCACGGCTTCGGCAGGATACGCGCCGGGCGGTTCGGAGTGGGCGAAACGCCGCGCCTCAGCGACGACAGGCGCCCAGCGCGGACCACCGCGCAGACGACGCGCATCTTCATCGCCCGCAAGCGCCGTGAAGAACGCAATCGCCAATTCCTCATCGGACATGGCGTCCGCGCGACGGCGCACTTCCTCCACCTCCCGTGCCAGCGCGACCGCGTCAGGATCGCTGGCCGCCGCGGCGAACAGCGGCGGCTCGATCAACACGAGCCCACGAGGGAGATCCGGAGCCTGCCGCGCCGCCTCGATGGCGACGACGCCGCCATACGAGTGGCCGCAAATGATTGGGCGCGTCATGTTGGATGCACGGATCGCGGCAAGGAAGTCCGCGGCATCCTCGGCAATGGTGTAGGCAGGTCGTTCATCCCGGCTGGATCCGTAACCGCGACGATCCACGACGAGGAGGCGACCGGGCGGTTCGGCAACTTGCTTCGGCCACGTCGTGGCCCCATTGGCGAAGTCGCCGTGAATCAGCGCCAATTCGGGACCGGAGCCGCAGATACTTCGGGCGATGAGATCCGTCACGCAGGATCGCTCCATGGATATCCAACGACGACCGGTGTATGCTTCCGACCGACCAGTCGGTCGGTTTTTGGGAGTGTACCCGTGAACCGGAGTGAAACCAAACGCGCGTCGCGCCGCCGCCAAGTGCTGGATGCCGCGCTCGAAGTGTTCGCCCGCGACGGCTACGGCAATGCCGCCGTCGACGAGATCGCGCGCCGCTCCGACACGTCCAAAGGTGGTTTGTATTTCCATTTCCCGAGCAAGCAAGCTCTTTTCCTGGCGCTGCTGGACGAGGCGAGCGAGGTGCTGCTGAGTCGCGTCGAGCGCGCCATGGCTGCCGAGCCGGACCCGTTGGCGCGGGGAGACACGGCATTGCGGGAAGTGCTCCACATCTTCGGCGGCCACCGCACCCTCGCCCGCCTCTTGCTGGTCGAGGCGCTGGGAGCCGGCCGTGAATTCAACGCCAAGCTGACCGAATTGCACGCCGCCTTCGCATCTCTCATCGCCGGTTGCCTCGACGATGCGGTCGCCGCCGGGCTCGCTCCGCCGCACGACACGCGGCTCGCCGGGGTTGCCTGGTTCGGTGCGGTCAATCAGGTGGTGACGCGCTGGGTGCTCGCCGGGGAGCCGGAGCGCCTGGAAGATGCATACCCGGCTCTGCGCCAGCTCTTGCGCTATGGGGTGGCCGGGCCGCGAGGAGACGAATCTCGATGACCGCTGCGTCCGTCGTCGCCAGCCCGCCGTCGCTCACGCGGGCGATCGACATCGCGCTCGCGCGCGCCGAGACTTCCGGGGTTCCGGCGCTAGTGAGTCTCGTACGGTCGCTCGATCGCGCGCTGGATCCGATCTCCTTGCTGGGGCGATCGGCCGGCGAGCATCGGCAGGCGCTCTGGCAGCAACCGAGCGGTGGAGCGTGGGCTGCCGGAATCGGGTCCGCCCGAGAATGGATCGGCGCGGCTGGGTCGCCGCTGTCGGCGCTACGAGATGAGGTGCGGCAGGCGCTCGCCAACTGGGTCGTCGTGGATGGAGCGCGCTCGGATGTGCTGCTCTTTGGCGGCTGCACGTTCGATCCCCACCGCCCACCCGATCCCGAATGGGCGAATTTTCCTCGCGCGCTGTTGGTCGCGCCGCGATTGGCGGCAGCCAACGTCGGCGGGGCGCCCCGCATGGTGCTGACCTGCGCCGTCACGCCGTCGGACTCCTTCGAGACCGTCGCGTCCACCCTCGACAACCTTTGGCGCGAATCGAACAACGCGCTGGAAGCGCCGCCCGTCACTCCCGGGAGGATGCCGACCGTAGCTCACCGCCGCGAGATCCCTACCTCTGCGGACTGGAAATCCCTTGTCGGCGCGGCGGCCGCGGACATCCGCACCGGGCGGTTCGACAAAATCGTGCTGGCGCGCGCGAGCATTGTGGAGGCCGCGACGAGCATCGATCCGCTGGCGGCGCTGGCGCGCATGCGTGACGACAACCCCAACGCCACGCTCTACGCGCTCGCCAGCGGCGGCGGCGCCTTCGTCGGGGCCTCGCCCGAGACGCTGATCCGGGTCCGCGACGGCAAATTCGCCACCATCCCGCTTGCCGGTTCGATTGGGCGCGGCGCGACGATCGATGAGGACGCGCGCCAGGCTGCCGCTTTGCTCGCCAGCGGCAAGGATCGCCACGAGCACGAAGTGGTCGTGGGGGCCGTGTTGCAGGCGCTCGATTCGGCGACAACTCAGATCGCGCCGGTCCCCGCCGTGCCCGAGGTGATTCCCAGCCGCACGGTGCTCCATCTTGCCACTCCGATCCGCGGCGAACTGAAGCCCGGGGTTGATGCGCTCGAACTGGTCGCGCGGCTGCATCCCACACCCGCCGTCGGCGGGTTCCCGAAAGAGGCGGCGATCGCCGCGATTGGCGAGCGCGAGTCATTCGATCGGGGGTGGTACGCCGGCGCCTTCGGCTGGATCAACGGGGTTGGTGACGGAGAATTCGCGGTCGCCATCCGCTCGGCGCTGATTGCCGGCAATGAGGCGAGGCTCTACGCCGGTTGCGGCGTCATGCGCGATTCTGACCCCGAAGCTGAATATGAAGAGACGCAGTTGAAATTGCAGGCGATCGGCGCCGCGTTGGGGTTGGCGTGAGCGAATCGGTGGGCTGGCGCAATCTCGAGCACGCGACGGCGCTGGTCGCCGGGTTGGTCGCCGGCGGGGTGCGGCATTCGGTCGTCTGCCCCGGATCGCGCTCGACGCCGCTCGCGCTGGCCCTGCTGCGCCATTCCGAGGTGCGCGTCTGGATGCACATCGACGAGCGGTCGGCGGGGTTTTTCGGGTTGGGCATTGCCCGCGCCAACGGCGATCCGGTCGTGCTGCTGTGCAGTTCCGGCACCGCCGCGGCCAACTTTCTACCGGCCATCGCGGAGGCGTTTCTGTCGCGCGTGCCGCTGGTGGCGATCACCGCCGACCGGCCGCCGGAACTCCGAGGTTGGGGCGCCTCCCAGACGATCGACCAAATCGGCATTTTCGGCAGCCACGTCAAGTGGTTTACAGAGATGCCAGCGCCGGACGAAGCGGCCGCTTTTGCCGACCACGCGTGCGCCGCCGGGGCACGAGCGGTCGCCATCGCGCTGGCTGCGCCGGCCGGCCCGGTCCATCTCAACGCGCCCTATCGGGAGCCATTGCTGCCAGCCGACGGAGGGGCGGATATCGTAGCCGTCGGTTCCGCCCCGGTCGTGCTGCGCCGTGCCGAGCGGCCCGATCCAGGAGCGGTTGCCGTGGCGGCAGCCCATCTCGGAGGGTTCGAAAGAGGGTTGGTCGTGTGCGGGCCGCAGGATGACCCGGCACTCCCGGCCGCCGCGGCGCAGTTGGCGGCGGCGCTTGGCTGGCCGCTGCTGGCCGACCCGCTTTCCGGAGCGCGCTGCGGGCCGCACGACCGGTCGCTGGCGATCGACGCCTACGACGCCTTCCTGCGGGACATGGATCTCGCCGCCGCGCTGCGCCCGGCCGCTGTCGTACGCATCGGTGCGATCCCGACTTCGAAACCGCTCACGACCTTTCTGGCGCATCACCCACCGGCGGAATCGCTGCTGCTCGACAACCTGCCGGACTGGCGCGACCCCGCCTTCCTGACCACTACCGTGCTCGACGGAAATCCGGCGCAATCGTGCGCCGACCTCGCCGTCGCGCTGACCAACGACCGAACTGCTCCACTCGCATCGCCTTGGATCGACCAATGGCGCGAAGTGAACCGGCAAACGCGGTCGGCGATCGAGGCGGAACTCGCGCGCGACGACGAACCGTTCGAGGGGCGGGTGTTCGCGGAGCTGGCCGAGGTGTTGCCGGACGGGGCCGTGGTGATGGCGGGCAACAGCATGCCGGTGCGCGATCTCGATGCGTTTTTCCCGTCAGGCCCGCGGCGGATTCGCTTCGTCGCCAATCGGGGCGCCAACGGCATCGACGGCGTCGTCTCCACCGCGCTTGGTTTGGCAGCGGCGGATTGCGGTCCGGTCGTGCTGACGATCGGCGATCTTTCTTTCCTCCACGACGCCAACGGTCTGCTCGCGGCCAAGCTCCATCGTCTCGATGCCACGATCGTGGTGCTCAACAACGATGGCGGCGGCATCTTTTCTTTTCTACCGCAAGCCGCCGCGCTCTCACCCGCCGAATTCGAAACGCTGTTCGGCACTCCTGTCGGAGTGGATGTCGCGGGAATCGCGCGTCTGTACGGGGCTGATTTTCAGCGGCCGCCCAATGGGCCAGCATTCCAGGACGCGGTCCAGAACGGAATCAGCAGCGGCGGGCTTTCGGTCGTCGAGGTGCGCAGCGATCGGGCGCGCAATGTCGCGCGGCATCGTGCGATTTGGGCGGCCGTCCGGGACCGGATCGGAGCGGCGGCGCGTGGTTGACGCCATCCAGCGCATCGAGACCGATGGAGCGATGTATCGAGTGCGCTCGCGCGGGGCCGGGCCGCCGCTGCTGCTGCTGCACGGGTTCACCGGCTCCGGCGCGGTATGGGATGCGCTCGCGCCCGCGCTCGCGCGGCACCATCGCCTCATCATGCCCGATCTGCTTGGGCATGGCGGCAGCAGCGCCCCGACCGATCCGGCTCGCTTTGCTGCCGAGCGCCAAATTGTCGATATCATGGTTGTCTGCCGCGTCCTCGGCGTCGATCGCTTCCACCTGCTCGGCTACTCGATGGGCGCGCGGCTGGCGCTGGCGGTCGCCGCCAATTGTCCGGATCGGATCGCGCGCCTCGTGCTGGAAAGCGGGTCGCCAGGAATCGCCGAACCACTGGGGCGCTGCGAACGAACGCGCTCCGACGCCGTGCTGGCGGAGGCGATCGAGCGCGACGGCGTCGCCGCGTTCGTCATGCGCTGGGGGCGGCTGCCGCTGTTCGCCGCTCAATCGCGACTGCCGGAGGCGACGCAGGAGCGCCAACGGCGACTGCGGCTGCGCAACCGACCCGAGGGTCTGGCGGCGAGTCTGCGCGGGTTCGGGCAGGGCGCGCAACCGCCGCTTCATGACGCCCTGACACGCCTGCCGATGCCGACGCTCGCCGTCGCAGGCGCGGAGGACGCGAAATACGTCCGACTCGGCGAGGAGATGGCGGCTCGGCTGCCGCGTGGACGTCTGGTCGTCATGGACGGAGCGGGGCATACCCCGCACCTCGAACAACCGGAATCATTCCTGGCGGTCATGATGTCATTTCTGAGCGAATCGGAGTCCGCGGCGAGCGGACCAGGCGCCTAACCGGGAGACGAGCATGGAGTGGCAGTGCGTCGGCGAGTTCACCGACATCATCTACGAGAAGGCGGAAGGCATCGCCCGCATCACGATCAATCGGCCGGAGGTGCGCAACGCCTTCCGGCCGCGCACCGTCACCGAAATGATCGCGGCGTTCGCTGACGCCCACGAGGACCCCGAGGTTGGCGTCGTCTTGTTGACTGGAGCCGGCGACAAGGCGTTTTGCTCCGGCGGCGACCAGAAGGTGCGCGGCGACGCCGGCTACGTGGGCGAGGATCAGGTGCCGCGCCTGAACGTGCTCGATTTGCAAAAGCAGATTCGCTATTTGCCCAAACCGGTCATCGCGGTCGTCGCTGGCTACGCCGTCGGCGGCGGCCACGTATTGCACCTCGTGTGCGATCTGACCATCGCCGCCGACAACGCCGTCTTCGGCCAAACCGGACCGCGCGTGGGTAGTTTCGACGCGGGTTACGGCGCGGCGCTGCTGGCGCGCACGGTGGGACAGAAGAAGGCGAAGGAGATCTGGGTCCTCTGTCGGCAGTATTCGGCCGAGGAAGCGCTGCGAATGGGGTTGGTGAACACCGTTGTGCCGCTGGCCGAACTGGAAGCCGAGTCCCTCACCTGGGCCAAGGAGATTCTGGCGCACAGCCCGACCGCGCTGCGCTTCCTGAAAGCGTCGTTCAACGTCGACACCGACGGGCAGGCCGGACTCCAGATGCTCGCCGGCGACGCCACGCGCCTCTTTTACATGTCGGAAGAAGGGCAGGAAGGGCGCAACGCCTGGCTGGAGAAGCGCAAACCCGATTTCAGCAAGTTCCCGCGCTTGCCGTAACAACCTCATGACCGATGGTCTGACTACCGACTGGCTCGACCGCCGCGCGCGCGCTCACCCGAATCGGCTGGCGCTATCTTTCGCCGACCGCGCCTGGACCTTCGCCGAGCTCGACCGCGCCGTTGCGATGGCAGCCGGGGCGCTGCGGCTGCACGATGTCGGATCCGGAAGCCGCGTGGCGCTGCTGGCCGGGAATTCGGCCGGGACGGTCATCGCCATCCACGCGTTGCTGCGGCTCGGAGCCGCGATCGTGCCGCTCAACACGCGGCTGACGCCGGCTGAACTGGCGTGGCAGGCGGCCGACGCCGAAGCTGCGCTGCTGCTGCACGACGCGGATCATGCGGACGCCGCCGCGGCGGTCGGCGACCGGCCAACGGTTCACTTTGGCGAGAACGGACCGGCGGAGCGCGGCGCGGCGCCGGTGGCGGGCGGCACGATCGACCTGGGACGGCCGCAAACGATCGTCTACACCTCCGGCACGACCGGGCGACCAAAGGGCGCGGTGCTGACGGCCGGCAACTGGTGGTGGGGGGCGGCAGGATCCGCGCTTCATCTCGGTCACCACCGCGACGACCGTTGGTTGGCCGCACTGCCGCTGTTTCATGTCGGGGGGCTGGCGATTCTGGTTCGCAGCGTCATCGGCGGCGTGCCGGTGTCGCTTCAGGCGGGGTTCGATCCCGAGCGGATGGCCCGAGCATTCGTCGCGGACAATATCTCCCTGGTTTCGGTCGTTCCCGCCATGCTGCCGCCGCTGTTCGAGGCGTTGGCGAAAATGCGCCGGCCGCATCGGCTGCGGCTCATGCTCACCGGGGGGAGCCCCGCCACGGAGCCGCTGCTGCGCGAGGCGCTGGCGCGTGGTTTGCCGGTCGCCCCGACCTACGGGTTAACCGAAACCGCCAGCCAGGTCGCGACGCTGCTGCCAGACGATATTCCAGGCCATTCCGGATCATCGGGAACGGCGCTGCCGCAAACCGAGCTTCGCATCGAACGCGACGGCCAGATCGTGCCGCCCGGAGGCGAAGGCGACATCGTCGTCCGTGGCCCCACCGTGATGCGCGGCTATCTCGGTCAAGCGCCGCTGGCGCGCGACGGTTGGTTGCACACCGGCGACATCGGTCGTCTGGACGCGGGCGGCTACCTGACCGTACTGGACCGGCGAGGCGATCTGATCGTCTCCGGCGGCGAGAATATTTACCCGGCGGAAGTGGAAGCGGCGCTGCTGGCGATGCCCGGGGTGGCTGAGGCGGCGGTCGTCAGCGCACCCGATGCGCGGTGGGGAGCCATTCCCGTCGCGTTTGTCGTCGCGCGGCCGGGTGCATCACCCACAGATGAGGAGATCGAGCGTGTGCTGGCGACGCGGTTGGCTGGCTACAAGCGCCCGAAACGGATCGAGTGGGTGGATCGGCTCCCTCGCACGGCGTCCGGCAAGGTTCTGCGGCGAGCGCTTCGCGAGCGGCTGCAACCGCCGCTCTGATGCAGCGGCATCACCCGCGGTCGGTGCGGAACGACGGTGCGGTCGTCTGTCAGAGCGGCAGCACGAGCACGATCGCGGCAACGAACAGAACGAAGACAACGGATGCAATAGCCATACTCACCTCACGGAAATGCCGACGCCCCGGGTGAGGCCGGGGCGTCGCGGGATGGGTGGTCCGGTGAACGGACCTGATCGCCGACCGGGAGGGAAGGGGAACCGATCTGCGATTGATCTAACTGTAGCAGCGGGTCTGCGTCCAGACAGGCGCCAATGGAGCCGGAAATCGGCACGATCGTGCGGTGATGCGGCGCGTCCTAGGTCCGGGGGGTCGCTTTGGGTCGGAATCGGCGCCGGCTGGCCGCTCTCGGCGAAGTCAGCGGCGCCGACGCCGCACCCGGGGCAGATCCGGATGAGCCGTCTTCACCTCGCCGCTCGCGCTAGTCGGCGGCAATCTCGCCGATCAGCCGCCGCACCGCCTCGATCAGTTCGGTCGGTCGGTAGGGTTTGGTGAGCACATCGTCGCAACCGGCATCCAGCGCTTTTTCCCGGTCTCCCCGCATGGCGTGCGCGGTGAGCGCCAGCACTCGCACCGTCGCGTTCGCCGGATCGGCGCGCAGGCGGCGGGTCGCTTCCCATCCGTCCATTCCCGGCATCGACAAATCCATCAGGATCAAATCTGGCCGCCGCTCGGCGACCTTGTCCAGGGCGTCCTGACCGTCGATGGCGACGGCATGCGAATACCCGCAGTTGGACAGGACGCGGGAGGCGAGCCCGCGGTTGGCCGGATCGTCCTCGACGAGCAGCACGAATGGTTGGTCGTCCATCGAGCCATTCCTTTCCGCGAGCTACGGCGCTCCCGGGCAAGCGAATTTCCCCATCGCAGGGCGGATGCAGAGCTGGCGGAGGAGCCCTACGCCGGCGGCGCGTTACGGAATCATCGCCATTGTACAGAACTCAGCCGGCCGGAACGGCCGCGCGTCATCCTCCGGCATCCGGCCGACCGTCGCGTCGCGCTACGATGAGGGAGTAACGATCGCAGGCTACGGAGAAGAAGAGGAATGGGGATCTACGAATCACTGGGGGTTCGTCGCGTCATCAATTCGGATGCCCGCCTGACGCGTCTGGGCGGATCGAAAATGCCAGATGTGGTGCTCGACGCCATGCGCGAAGCAGCCGACCGCTACGTGGATATGCACGAGCTGCAAACAGCGGTCGGGCAGCGACTGGCGAAGCTGACCAACAACGACGCGGCCTACGCGACAACCGGAGCCGCGGCCGGGATCGTGCTGGCCACGCTGGCGTCCCTCAACGGCGGCGATCTGCGCCAGATCGCGCGTGGATTGGAGGGTCATCTGCCGGAGCGACGGCGCGTGCTCATTCAGCGCGCTCATCGCATCCCGTACGACGTGGTCGTACGCCTGGCCGGAGCCGAGATCGTCGAGATCGGCAATGCGCTCCAGACATTCGACTGGGAACTGGAGGGCGCGCTCAACGATTCCGTGGCGATGGTGTTATGGGTGGCAGGCGCGCATTTGCAGCGCGGCGCGCTGCCTCTGCGAGAAACGGTCGCCATCGCCCGGCGGCACGGCGTGCCGGTGGTGGTGGACGCGGCGGCGCAGCTCCCGCCAGTCGAGAGTTTGTGGCATTTCACCCGCGATCAGGGCGCCGACGCCGCCATTTTCAGCGGCGGCAAGGAGTTGCGGGGTCCGCAGGCGAGCGGGATGGTCGTCGGCAAGGCGGAATTTCTGGCCGCGATTGCCGCCAACGGGTCGCCAAATCAGCGTTTGGGGCGACCGATGAAAGTGGGCAAGGAGGAGATGATCGGGTTGCTGGCGGCGGTGGAACGCTATCTGCAGCTCGATCACGCCGCCGCGTTGGCGACCCTCGAAGCCGGGGTCGGCCGCTGGGTCGAGCGGTTCGCCAACCGTCCGGGGGTCATGGTCGAACGCGAGTTTCCCGATGAGGCCGGGCAACCCACGCCGCGTATCCGCATTGCGTTCAATAAGCGGATTACCGGACTGACCGGACCGGAAGCGCAGCGTCGGCTGTGGGAAGACGATCCGCGCGTTCAGGTCGCGCTTGGCGGGCCGGATGCGATCTCGCTGTCGCTGAGCACGCTCGACGGTGACGATGAGGAGATCGTGGCGAACCGCATTGCGGAACTGCTGCCGCGCGGCTGACCGAGATAGCCGCCACGCATGGCAACGGGAGGCGCGGGATCACCCGGCGCCTCCGCCAAACCCGCGCCCAGGCGCCGCTATGCGTCGGCGAAGCGAGCCAGGATCAGGCAGGCGTTCTGGCCGCCAAGTCCGAACGAATGCTTGGACGCGACGTTGACCGCAGCCGGTCGCGGCGCATCGTGGACGATGTCGAGACCGATCGCCGGATCGGGTGTGCGGTAGTTGCGCGTAGGCGGGATCGTCTGCGCGACGATGGTCATGACGGCGGCGACGGTTTCGATGGCCCCCGAGGCGCCCATGCAATGCCCGACCGCGCCCTTGATCGATGTCACGGGGATGTCCGCCGCCCGCTCGCCAAACACCAGTCGGATGGCGTTGGCTTCGGCCAGGTCGCCGGCCGGCGTGGACGCCGCATGGGCGTTGATATGATCGACCGCCTCGGGCGACAACCCGGCGTCCGCCAACGCGGCCCGGATGGCGCGCGCCGAACCGGTTCCCTCCGGGATGGGGGCGATCGGGTGATAGGCGTCGTTGGATGTGGCGAAGCCGACGATCTCGGCCAGAATGGACGCGCCTCGCGCTTCGGCGTGCTCCAGCGATTCCAGCACCAGCGCCGCCGCGCCCTCGCCCAGCACGAATCCGGCCCGGGAGGCGTCGAACGGGCGGCTGGCGGCTCCGGGGTCGTCATTGCTGTCGGTGGGCAGCGCGCGCATGGCGGCAAACCCGGAGATGAACATCGGATGCTGGGTCGATTCGACCGCGCCGGCAATCATGATCGGCGCATGCCCCTCGCGCACTTCGCGGAACGCCTCTCCGATGGCCTGTGCGCCGGTGGCGCAGGCAGTCGCCAGCGTGAGACTCGGGCCGCCCATGCCCCATCGCGCCTGAATGTTGTAGGCAGCCAGGTTATGCGGAAACATGACGTGGAGATGGGGGGCGATGCGCCCCTCGCCGCGCGTCTTGTAGTTGTCCCACGCGGCCAGAAAGTCATCATGCGTGCCGCCGACGCAGGTGCCGATCACGGCTCCGCCGGCCGAGAGATCCGCGGTTGGTTCGAGATTGGCATCCACCAGTCCGGCTTGCAGCAGCGCGTCGGCGGTCGCCTCGATCGCCATATGCGTGAAGCGGGAGGCATTGCGAGCGACCTTCCCGGTTAGCGCTCGCTGCGGAATGGTCGCGCTATCGACGTCGCCACGCACGCGACAGGCATGGTCGCCGCCATCCAGATTGTCGGCCCGGCGGATGCCCGTCTCTCCAGCCAGAATTCCCCGCCACGTCTCCTCGACCGTTGGACCGAGCGAGGTTATCGCGCCGAGACCGGTGACGACGACGCGGTGGCGACGCGGCGGCGCGATCGCGTCCGCCGCGAGCGGCGCGCCGCACGCGGAGCAAAAGCGGGCATCGGGCGAAACGACGGTCGAGCAGCGCGGGCAGTTCATACGGGCGGCGTTCCTTGAACCTCGATCCACGAACACAGGCGCCGGGCCAACGACGGACCCGGCGCCGGAAGTATAGTCGGCGGCCGTGCGATCGGTCGCGATGTGGCGCGGCTACTCGGTCATCGGCAGTGGCGTCGCCGTTTCCATGAACCGGATCGTCTGCGCCAGATCGATGATGCCGGCATCGGAGCCGAGACCGGTGATGACCAACGCCGCCGCGGCAGTGCCCAACCGGCCGGCGCGCTCCAGATCCCACCCCGACAGCAACCCGACGATGAAGCCGGAGCAGTAGGCGTCGCCGCAACCGGTGGAATCGACCACGGTGGTCTGGAACGCGGGGATGCGGATCTCCTCCAGTCCGCCGCCAAGGGTTTGCCAGGCGATGCTGCTGCCCTCGGCTCCCATTTTGAAGACTGTGTGGCGAGCGCCCTTGTCGAGAAAGAAGCGAATCACCTCATCTCGGTCCTGCAAACCGCAGATCATGCGCGCTTCGTCCAACCCCGGCATGAAGTAATCGACATACGGGAGCGCTGGCGCCACGATCTCCAGCAGATCCGGGCGCTCGATGGCAATCAGATCGAGACTGACGCTCAGCCCCTGCTCCTTGGCGAATTTCAGGATCTCGACGGTCGGCGCACCATCGAGTTTCGGCATCAGACAGGTGCCGCCAAAATGCAGGTGTTTGGCGGCGCGAATCGCATCCCAGTCGATATCGTCGAGCGTCAGCGCGGCGTTGGCGCCCAGCACGTGAAGCGCGGGGCGAGAACCATCGGGACGGATCGGCAACATGGTCGCCGAGGTCTGGACGCCGCTCTTGCGCCGCAGACCGGATGTATCGACACCGTAGCGATTCATCGTGTCGACGATGAAATTGCCGGCTGCATCCTCGCCGATGGCTCCCATCGCCAGCACGCTGGCTCCCAGCTTGGCGAGATCGACCGTCGTACCGGCGGCGGTGCCGGCCACGGTAAGCCGAATTTCGTCGATCAGATCGACATGCTGCCCTTCCGGGATGCGCGTCACCGGGCGCCCCAGCACATCGAGGATATGGATTCCCAGACTGACCACGTCGGCCATGAGCGACGCACTCTCCTGTATGCAGCGAACGTGTCGAAGACCGGGGCGGCGGATTTACGATCGCGTGGAGCCGCGCGCCGCGCGGCGCCGCTGGCTCAGCTCTGGTGGTCCATGAGCGCCGCATCCAGCGTATCGCGAAACCCCGGCACGCTCCACGCGGCGCGCCCGACAAAAAGCCCGTCGATATCCGGCAATGCGGCAAAACCGGCGGCGTTGCCAGGATTGACGCTGCCGCCGTACAGCAGCGGCACGACGCCTCCGACCGGTCCGAGCAAGTCGGTCAGCACGGCGCGGATCAGCTTCGCGGCGGCTTCCACGTCGGCCGGATTGGCTGGCACGCCGCCTTCGCCGATCGACCAGACCGGTTCGTACGCGATCAGCAGGCGATCGACCGCCTCGACCGGGAAGTGGTGCAGATCGATTTTCAGTTGGCGGGAGATCGTCTCGGCTCCCACGCCGAAGCTGCGCTCCTCGGCCGTCTCGCCGACACAGAGCAGCACGCGCAGCCCGCAGGCGATTCCGGCCAGCACCTTCTTGTTGAGCTCGACATCCGTTTCGTGGAAGTGCTCGCGGCGCTCGGCATGACCGAGCAGCACCAGGTCGACCCCGAGCTTCGCCAGCATCGGACCCGAAATCTCTCCGGTGTAGGCTCCTTCCGGAGCCCAGTACATGTTCTGGGCGCCAATCCAGATTCTCTCGCGGTGTCCGTCGCTGGCCGCCACCACCGTCGCCAACGAGGTGCAGGGGGGAATCACGAAGAGTTGAACGCCCTCCAGCGCCCCGGTCATCGCCGCTAACTCGACGTAAAACTGCGCCGATTCGGCCGGTGTCTGGTGCATTTTGAAATTGGTGCCGAAGTAGCGGCAGCGATCGCGACTCACGGGATCGAGAACCTCCTCAGGCGCAACCTAGACAGCGACGAGCTCGGTGAAGGGGAACGAGACCGGCAGCCGCGCCCCATCGGGGCCAAACAATGTGACACGATCGAGCGGGAGCGAAATCCACACCTCGCCAGATTCCGGCAACGCCGCGCCGGCCTCGTTCGACACCTTCGCCTTGAACGGCTCAATGGTAGCGTCCGCAAGATCCAGCGACAGCAGGTGCTGTCCGCCAATCTGGATCGACTTGCGCAGCAGCATCGCCGGGATCGATCCCGGTTCACGTCGCGCCGAAACCAGAATTTGCTCCGGCCGGATGCCGAGCGTGACGTTGCCCGACCCGCTGCCGCTGGCGGCGACCGGAGCCGGCAGGAGCGGCGACAGCAATGTCAGGAAGTCGCCCTCGCCAACCAGCTCGGCCGCGAAGAACGCCATGCCGGGGTTGCCGAGGAACCAGCCGCCGAACACGTCAGCCGGGTGGTTGTACAAGGTGCGCGGAGCGTCGCACTGCACGATCCTCCCATCACGCATCAGCGCGATCTGGTCGGCTAGCGTCATCGCCTCGGTTTGATCGTGGGTGACGTAGACGATGGTTTGGCTGAGCCGCCGGGTCAATTCCTTGAACGCCCGCTTGAGCTGCAGCTTGGCGGTGGCGTCGACGTTGGTGATCGGCTCATCGAAGAGGATGATGCGCGGTTGCCGCGCGACCTCGCGCGCGACGGCGACCTTCTGCCGCGAACCGTTGTCCAACCGGGAGACATCCTTGTCGGCCAGATCGCGCAGCCCCAACAGGTCGATCACCTCGTCCACGCGGCGGGCGCGCTCGGCCGGCGGGATCTTCTCCGATTTCAGCGGCAACTCGATGTTTTGCCGCACGCTGATGCCCTTGTAGACGACCGGATACTGAAACACCATGCCGATCTCGCGCTTGCTCGGCGGCAAGTCGGTGACTCGGCGGTCGCCGAAATAGACGTCGCCGGAGGTCGGTTCCTCCAACCCGGCGATGATTCGCATCAGCGTGGTCTTGCCGCAGCCGGATGGACCGAGCAGACAGGTGACTGAAGATTGCGGAAACGAAAAGTCGATATCATCGACCGCGTTCAGCGTCCCGAAGGTCTTGCGCAGTCGTTCGACGCGGATGTCAGCCATGGCGCAGCGCAACTCCATCGAGCAGGCGACCCCGCCCCGCGCGGGTTCCGGTCACGGGATGAAAGATGGCGAGGTCGCGCGGGTCGATCGCGGCGTGGACGGCTCCGAGATTACCCGGCGGCAAGGTGTGGCGATCGACGCTGGTGAGCGTGACCCCGCTCGACTCCAGATAAATGATTTCCTCGCCGCCGAGATCTTCGCGAAGCACCACCTGGCCCGGAATCCAGATGGAGCCGACATCCGCCCCATTCGGCGACGCCGCGGTTTCGACGCGCAGGTGACCCGGTCGCAACCCGACCACCATGCGCCCCGCGCTGGCGACCTCCAGCTCAGCGGGGGCTTCGAATAGCGCGGTGCGGCACCACGGGCCGTCATCGCGCAGTTCGACCTCGGCCGCGAGAAAGTTGGTCGGCGGGAATCCGACCAGCGCCATCGTGCGCGAGTTGGCAGGTCGCTCGTACAAATCGTTGGGCGGCCCCGTCTCGACGATCTCGCCGCGATCCAGCACGGCCAGTTCGTCGGCCAGCGTCATGGCTTCGATCACATCCGAGGTCATATAGACGAATGTGGCTCCGGAGTCGGCCTGCAACGCGCGCAGATCCTCGACCAGTTGCTCGCGCAGCTTGAAATCGAGTCCGGCCAGCGGGTCGTCCAGCACGTACAGATCGGTGCGCTTGGCGATGCCGCGGGCGATGGCCACCCGTTGCTTTTGGCCGCCTGAAAGCTGATCGGGTCGCTTGTCCAACAGATCGGTGATGCGCAGCATCTCGGCGGCGTGCGCGACCACCGCCTCGGTTTCCGCTTCGCCGACATGCGCCAGATGCAGCGGATAGGCGATATTGGCGCGCACGTCGATCTGCGGGTAGAGCGCGAACGACTGCGGCACATAGCCGATATTGCGCGCGGCGGCCGGCAGCGCGGTGACATCGTGCCCGCGCAGCACGACGCGGCCGCTATCGGGCGCCTCCAGCCCCATCAAGATGCGCAGCAGCACCGTTTTGCCACCGGCCGGGGGACCGTAGACGACGGTGAAGGAACCGGTCTGCACCGCCAGCGAGACATCGCGCAACACGGGTTGGCGGCCGTAGCGTTTGGAGAGGCCTTCGAATCGCAGGATCGGGTCGGAAGCAGTCACAGCGAGATCCTCAATAGGCGCCAGCAGACGGCCGTCACGAGCCGGCCGCGCCGCCGCGATGCCGCCGTACCGCCGCGGGTCCGGCGGCCAGCGCCGCCCTTGGCGCGCAACGCACGGTCGCCAATCCGCAATGCGCCATTATCGCCCGAGTCCGATCAGGGTCGGCGCGATGCGGATGCTGACAACGATGAGCGCGATGGTGATCGCCCAGGTCAACACCAGCAACTTCATCGAGGTCGCGAAGTTGGAGCGCGGCGGAATGTTGCCGAAGGCGATCTGGCTGAAGGCGGCCACCACCAGCACCGGCAACCCGATCTGGTAGAGCGTCTTGTTCATCTGCTGCCCGATCAGCAGCATGCACAGCAGCATGAGGACGATCAGCA
>JADLCW010000170.1 GCA_020847015.1 Thermomicrobiales bacterium
GCGACGGCCCACCCGCGCGGGAAACCGTTCCTGTTCGGAACGATACCAGCCGCACCGGAGCTTGTGAAGATTCGCGGTTACCCGCGGGGCGGTCCGTTGGGCCTACCCCTTCGGCGCCGCGATGTAGGGCGAGTCAGCGCCGGCGCCGGCCAGCAGCTCATCCCGTAGCGATTCATACCCGGTGCGGCCCATCAGCGCGTAGGTGGCGTTCTTCCCGGCCTCGACGCCCGGCTGCCCGAACGGATCGACTCCATAGAGCGCGCCGGCCATCACCGTCTGCAGCTCGTACAGGAAGAAGAACTCCCCGACCGCGGCCGCATCGATCACCGGCGTGGTGATCGTGTAGTTCGGCCGCCGCGCCTGCGTCAGCGCCCAGGCGGTTGCCAGCGCTTCACGGTCGATCAGCTGCCCCAGCTCGGCGCCCCGCAGGTAGGCCAGCTCGCCGATCGACGCCGGCGGCTCGGCGATGGCGACCTGGTTTCGGTACTCGCCCGCGCGGATGATCGAGATCACCTTGTCGTTCGGGCCTTCGGTGTAGAGCTGGATCTGCGAATGCTGGTCGATGGCGCCTAACGCCTTGATCGGCGTCTGGCCGGCGAACACCTCTTCACCGCTCACCGAGAGGCGCTTGCCCAGACTCTCCGCCCAGAGTTGGCGGAACCAGTCGCTGATGCCGAACAGCGCATCCGCGTAGGGCATCGTGACCAGCATCGCCTTGCCCCGCTCGGTATCGGCGAGGTAGTTCAGCGCGGCCAGGAGATAGGCCGGGTTCCGGCGCAGATCGGGCGTCTTGCTGCGCTCGCGCATCGCCGCCGCTCCCGCCAGCAGGCCGTGGATATCGACACCACAGAGCGCGGCCGGGATCATGCCGACCGCACTCAGCACGGTCTGCCGCCCGTCGACCCCCGGCGGCACCGGAAAGGTTTCGTACCCTTCCTCGTCAGCCAGCTGCCGCAGCAAACCCTCTTTCGGATCGGTGGTGGCGACGATCTGCTTGCGGGCCTGCTCCTTGCCGACCGCCCCGTCCAGCGCTTCGAGCGCGACCAGGAAATTGGCCATCGTCTCGGCGGTCTGGCCCGATTTCGTGACGACATTGATGAGGGTGTTCGGCAGATCAACGATGTCGAGCGTGGCCCGCATCTTCTCGGGATCGGGGTTGTCGAGCACGAAGAAGCGCGGTCCGCCCCGTTGCTCGTCCGGCAGCAGGTTCCGGTAGGGATTGGCCAGCGCCTGGATCGTGGCGATCGCCCCGAGCGAGGAGCCGCCGATGCCGATCAGGATGTAATCGCGGTACTGTCCCCGGGCCCGCTCCGCAAAGGCCGTGATCCGGTCGGCAAGGGCGGTATCGTCCGGCAGGTCCATCCACTTCTGGCCACCGGCATCGTGCTCGGCGGTGATCCGCTCGTGCTCGCTGGCGACCTTCCCGGCGATGGCGTCGAGCTGGGCCGGGGTCAGGCCATGCTCCTCACCGATCGCGTCGGCCATGACGTTGCGGTAATCGATCGTGAGCCGTGACGCGGGGGAATTCGATGCGGACAATGCGGTGCCTCCTTCGCCAGCCGACCAGCCGGGCCAATCGTTCTCTGCCGGCGATGGTAGCACGCGACCGTTTCCGGACCTGCAAATCAGGCAACGTCCCCCGGGGATCTACGGCTCCGGCGACGTGGCTTCCAGCTCGGCGAGCGAGATCAATCGGGCCGGGGGCCGGGCAGTCATCGGCGCGATCTCCGCGATCGGCTGTCCGGACGCCGCCAGCATCGCCGTCATCTGCGGCACGCAGTAGATCCCCTGGCAGAGTCCCATCCCGGCGCGGGTCATCCGCTTGATATCGTTGATCGTGGTCGCCCCGTTGGCGATCGCCGCCTCCGCCGCCGCTTCCGTGACCTCATAGCAGCGGCAGAGCATCACCGGTTGATCCTGATCCCGGTCCATCATCGCTCTACTCCCCTCGCCCGCACCGCTTCGACCGCGTGCTGCGTCCAGCTTGCCCGCACCTGCCCCGCCGCCGTCGCGCGCTTCGGATCAAGCGCGGCCAGCGCATCGATCGCCCGGTTCAGGTCATCGTCGCTCGTCAGACCGAGCGAGGCTGCGGCCGCAATACCGGCCAGCTCACCCTCCGCGATGTGCGCTTCGACTGCCCCGCGACCCGCCGCGCCGCCGCAGACGAACGTTCCCGGCACGGACATTTCCTGTGAAACGGACCGCTGCGGCACGAACCCGCCAAGCGCTTCGCAATATCCCGTTTCGCACTCGAGCATCAGCGCCGGTGCGATATCCGGTTGCGTTCCCGCGCAGATGGCGACCAGATCCGTGTCGATCACCGACACGTCGTGACCGGCCTGGATGCCCGCCACGACGCCGCCCCGCTCGTGCACGATCGGCCGGCCGGCGATGCGCGCGGTGACGGCCCCGCCGGCTCGCTCGATCGCTCCGGCAACCTCATCCGCCATCGCCGCATCGTCGCCGACCAGCGCCACTCGCTTCCCGCCCGGCCAAACCCGGTGCAGGTGCAACATTCGCAGGAGACCACTACCGGTCATCACCCCGGGCAGGTCGCTGCCAGGGAACGCCACCGCCAGATCGGTCTCGCCGCTGGCGATCACCACCCGCCCGGCGCTGACCACGCCGGAGACGGCCGGCCCCGAAACGGTCAGCGCGAAGCCCGGGTAGATTCCCCAGACAACGGATGCGGGCGCCAGCGTCGCGCCGGCGCGACGCGCCGTTTCGGCCAGCGTATGGGCGAGTTCCGTCGCCGAAACGGCCGCGCCGTCATATGTCACATTGACCGCGCGATATCGCAACTGCCCGCCACAACCGCGGTTCTCGTCGAACAGCACTGTCCGCGCGCCGGAACCTGCCGCCGCCGCTGCCGCGGACAGCCCCGCCGGGCCGCCGCCGATGACGGCGACGTCATAGTCGCTCATCGGTCTCCGCCTTCCCGCTCGCCCCAGACGCCAACGCCGTGCTGGGTTTCGACCCGCATCCCGTCACGCAGCGGGGTGACGCAGGCCATCACGTTCGGCACGCCATCGACCCTCACCTGGCAATCACTGCACCGGCCCGCGAAGCAGAACCCGCCGCGCGGCCGGCCGGTGCGCGGCATGGTCCTGAAGATCCGTGCGCCGTTGGCAAAGAGCGCCGCCGCCAGCGTCTCCCCCGCGTAGCCCGAGCAGGCGCGGCCATCGAACGTAAACGACAAAGTTTCCGCCCCGGTCAGACCATCTGCCCCGGCAAGCGCGTCAATCCGCAGATCAGCCACGCGGGTGTGCCTCCTTCTCGCCATCTGTTGCATGCCGGGACGATGATGAGGGAGCGCGTTCGCAGCGTCACTGCAGGATCGACGCGCCCAGATGTCAAGCCGGGCCGGGTGGGGGCGCTATACTTCCCGAAACCAATCGGGGGCCAATCGCCAACGAGGGTCGGGAACGTTCCCGAGTCGTATCCGTGTGGATCGAAGACTTGCCCGGGCCCCCGTGAGTCAAGGAGTTGTCGCATCATGGTCAAGGCGCCGGTTAATACGGACGTGTCGCAAGCGGGAGTCGCATCGCCACCGGCGCATGCACTTGAGCGCGATGCGCTTGAGCATGTCTGGATTCATCAGACGCCGTGGGTCGAGCTCGCGGAGCGAGACGGCATGCGCGTCTTCGAAAAGGGCGAGGGGATCTACCTCTACGACGTCCGCGGCCGCAAGTACATCGATGGCATCTCCGGCCTCTGGGTCGTCAATGCCGGTCACGGCCGGCAGGAGATCGCCGAGGCGATGGCCGAGCAGGCCCGGAAGCTCTCCTATGCCTCCGCCTCGTCGTACACCACGGTACCGGCCGTTGAGCTGGCCGCGAAGATCGCCGAAAAGACCCCCGGCGATCTGAGCCGCGTCTTCTTCTCCTCCGGCGGCTCGGAAGCGGTGGAAACCGCCATCAAGATCGCCAAACAGGTCCAGGCGATGCGCGGCTTCTCCCGCCGCTACAAGATCATCGCCCGCCGCGGCTCCTACCACGGCATGACCCACGGCGCGATGAGCCTGACCGCCTCCCGCAACGAGAACCACTTCGGCCCGTTCATGTACGGCGTCTCCCACGTGCCGCACCCCAACCGCTACAACTCCGATTTCGGGGTCGAGGGCGAGCAGGCCGACATCATGGCCGCGAAGTACGTCGAGCAGGAGATCATCGCCCAGGGGCCGGAGACGGTCGCCGCGGTGATCGCCGAGCCGGTCTCCAGCGCCGCCGGCGTGCACGTGCCGTCGAAGGTCTACTGGAAGATGCTGCGCGAGATTTGCGACCGCCACGGTGTGCTGCTGATCGCGGATGAGGTCATCAACGGCTGGGGCCGCACCGGCAAGTATTTCGCGATGGAGCACTACGGTGTCACCCCGGACATCATGACGATGGCCAAGGGGCTCTCCTCCGGCTATGCGCCGATCGCCGCCACCATCGTCCGCCCGTCGGTGTTCGAGGTCTTCCAGAACAACAAGGAGGCCTACCTCGGCCACCTGCTCACCTTCGGCGGGCACCCCGTGGCCGCCGCCGCCGCGGTCAAGAACATCGAGATCTTCGAGCAGGAGCAGCTACCCGAGCGCGCGGCGGAGATGGGCGACTACCTGATGGCCCGCCTGGAAGAGCTCCGCGCCCACCCGACGGTCGGCGATGTGCGCGGCGTCGGTCTCCTGACCGGCGTCGAACTGGTCAAGAACAAGGCGACCAGGGAATCGTTTGGCCGCGGGCACAAGTTCACTGACCGCATCACCCAGCTGCTCGATGAGCGCGGCCTGATCACCCGCGTCTGGGCGGTCGCCCACATCGCCCCGCCGCTGACCGTGACGAAGGACGAGATCGACACCATGGTCACCATGCTTGATGAGGCGCTCACGATCGCCGAAGGCGAATTCGCCGGCGAGATCACGAGCTAGCAGCTAGCCTCCGCACATTTCAACGGAAACGAACAGGACCGGACCGGGCGATCTGCCGGGTCCGGCCTGTTTTTGATTACCGAACTTTCCAGAAGGGAAAGAAGATCTCATCTGCGAACGGGTGCGTCATGCTCGCCCGGAGATCCGAATCCGGGCTACTCCAGAACACCCCTCCGGGGTTCAAAAGACGCCGCTCGCTCGGTGCGTTCAAGCTCCGGCGGAGCGTTCTTGGCGTAGCCACGGGTCGGATCCCGTGGCGTCGCCGAAACGACTCACGAGGGCATCGGGGCCGTTCAAATGAGTTGTGGGTCAAAATGGGCGTCGCATCTCGGGGCGAACACCGCGACGACCAACGAGGTTTCCATCCAACGCGGGAAGACGCACTCCAGCCCCAGCGGGGCTTCGCGCGTGTCAGCCCGGTCCTTCAGGGCCGGGCATCGGCTGAAGGCCGATACTTGCCGCTTACCGCCCTCGCCGGGCCGCGTAGCACTCCCGGCAGTAGACCGGGCGGCCGCTGCGGGGCTGGAAGGGCACCTCGGTGTCCTTGCCGCAGGCGGCGCAGGTGGCGTGGTACGCCACGCGCGGGCCGCGCGGCGGACGGTGGGAGCCGCCGGCAACAAGCCCATACGAGGAGCCATTGCTCACCTCGACCCAGCTGCTCGATTCCCGCACCGATTCGTAGCCCGAGATCAGCGTGGCGTTTCGCTCGGCCCGCCGTAGCGCGCGGCAGGAGCCGCACCGCACCGGCTGGCGAATACCCCGCTCGGCGTAAAACCGTTGTTCCGCGACGGTGAAGGAGAAGGTGTCGCCGCAGTCAACGCAGGCGACCTGAAGATCGTTCAAAAACCTTGTTTCACCCGCGCGCCCGGATTGGACGCGTCTTGCCTCAAGATCGATTGAAGCGCCGCTCGCTTCCGGCGGCGATTGTGACATATCACGCGGCCACCGGTCGATACCCGGACCCGTTATGCCGGCATCTCGCCAATGAAGAGGTCAGCGAGCGGGTTCGAGCCCTCGATCACCGAGATGCCGAGAATGTCCGGCGCCGGCATCTCCTCCGGCATGCTGACCGGCATCCAGCCCGAGCCATCGGCGGCAACGGTCATATCTCCCAGCACGACTCGGTCTTCGCCTGCGCCGACCCAGACCTTGTAGACCCGGTCATCATCCGAGGGCGGGCAGCCATCCACCACCACGATCATCTCGCCGTTGGCGTTCTTCATCATTTTGCCGACGCCCCAGCTCTCGCCGTACTGGCTGGCCGGCATCTGCTCCATCGGCATCACGGTGGTATCGGGTGATACGAACGCGGCCAGCGTACCGGCGGTGGTGCGCGCGTCGTCCCGCTGGTCGATCAGATCGTTGATCCAGTACCCGAGGCCACCCAGACTGATCAGCAGCACCGCCGCGGCAGCCAATGCCCAGCCACGGAGTGACGACGACCGGCGTCGCTCGGCCAGCGACACCACCGGAGCCGCCGGCTGCGGCGCCGGCACGGCAGCCGGAACCGGCGCCGCGGGCCGGGTATCCTGCGGAAGCTCCGCCGCGCGTTCGAGCAGCGACGCGCGCTGCCCGGCGGAAGGCGCCACCGGCGCCAGCGCCGTACCGAGCGCTCCGGTGACCGCCTCGAAATGGACCAGCTGCGCCGAGCAGGCGGGACAAACGGCAAGATGGGCTGAAACGGCGTCCGCTTCATCCGCATCCAGCGCGCCGAGCGCGTAGAGTGGCAGGAGTTCCTCCACATCATCGCACGTCAGCAGATTGTCCAGTGTCCCGCGGTTACTCATACGATTTGCGTGATCCTCGCACTCATTCCACAGCGCCCTGCTCGAATCCGGTCAGCGTCTGCGCCAGGCGCTGCATGCCGGTGCGGATCTGGGTCTTCACGGTGCCGAGCGGCCGGGAGAGCTGCTCCGCGATCTCCCGGTGGCTCAGCCCGCCGAAATAGGCCAGCTCCAGCGTTTCCCGTTGCTCCCGCGAGAGCATCGTCATCGCCGCTCGCACCCGGTCTCCGATATCCGCGGTCGCCGCCTGATCGGCGGGATCGGGATCAGGATCGACCAGGAAGGTGGCGGGATCGAGCGGCGCTCCATCCTCACCCCCCGCGAAATCAGCGAACCGCCGCTCTCGCTGCTTCCGCAGCACATCGATCGCGCGGTTACGCGCCACCCGCAGGATCCACCCTCCGAATGCGCCTCGCTGTGAATCATACGTACCAGGGTGCTGCCACAGATGGAGAAAAACGTCCTGAACCGTTTCTTCGGCTAACCGGCGGTCGCGCAGGATCGGCAGCATCAAGGCCAACGCCGATGGCGCATGGCGGTCATACAGCTCGCCAAGCGCCTGCGCATCCCCACGCACCACCCGCGCCATCAGCGCGGCGTCGCGCGCCTGATCGGAAGGCGAAAAAAGGGCGCGCGAGGACCGCGCCTCAACGCCCGCTCCTGACACCGCTGGTTGTGACGCCTGTCCCTCGGTCACGAGTCGCTACGTCTCGCTTTCCTCGTCGTGCGCACGGCGCGACTACGCGCAGGACCTGCGATCGCCTGGTTCCAGTCTATCAAACAGCGGATTGTTGAGGCTTCGGTAGGGATACCGATCCGCGGGCGTTCGGTGCTCCGCTCAGGGCGTCCAGCCCGTTGTCTCGCCGATCGAGCGGCGCACGCCGTCAACCAGCTCCTGAATGGCGCCGGGCGCGCCCGTGCCGGCCGGCTCCACCCCGCCGCTCCAGACATATCCTTCCGTCTCGATCCCATCAATCTCGACCGCCACCGGCCACCAGGTAACGCCATCGGCGGTCACCGCGTCACCGAGCACCTCGAACCGGAAACCGAACGGTAGTGAATCGAGCACGAACGTTGCCTCGCCCGCCGCCGCGCGGAGATTAAGCTGGTCAACCCGCACCCGCGCCTCGATCCCCGGCCCCAGCGTATCCGGCCGGGTGTTGAAGGGCGGCAACTCCCCCCGGGTGACAATGACCAGCGCTCCCAGCACCAGGTTCACCAGCAGCAAGGCGATCACCGCCCGCCAGAGCCAGCGGCGCAGCCGCACCGATTGCACGAAGATCGGCGCGTGGCTCCGGTGCGACGCCGGCTCCACGACCAGCGGGCGGAACGGCGCGTGAGTCGGCACCGTCAATGGCCCTATCGCCTCGGCGCCGGCCACCCCGCGCCGGCCGGTCCGCTCCTCGGCCGCGTCGTCCACCGCGTTCCGGAAAAAGGCGGCGAAGGTGGGCGCATCGCGAAAACGGTCATGCGGCCGCTTGGCGAGCGCGCCCAGCACGATTGGATCGATCGATGGCGGCAGGGTGCCGCGCGGCTCCACCTGCGACGGCGGCAGCGGGTCATCTTCCAGGTGCGCGCGAATGACATCGTGCCGGACGGCGCCTTCGTCATCCGTGTCGAACGGAGGGCGGCCGGTCAACATCTCGTAGACCACGCAACCCAGGGCGTAGACATCGGTCTGGATATCAACCTTTTCGCCACTCGCCTGTTCCGGCGCCAGGTAGGAAACCGTGCCGAAGGTGGTGCCGCCGATCAGCTCCTGCGGGGTCTGCGCCGGCTGCGCGAGGCCGAAGTCGATCAGCTTCACCAGCCCGTCCGGCTGGATAA